>NZ_JBEXIJ010000027.1:0-92564 GCF_040608495.1 Micromonospora sp. NPDC005174
CGGCCCGGTGCCGTCCGGCCATCTTTCCCGACCTCGGCAGTATCGACGTTCCCTTGGCCGCCCACCGCCACGTCCCTGGTGACACCCCCGCCCCCGCCCCGCCCCCGCGCCCCGCCCCCGCCCCCGCCCCGCGCCCCCGCGCCCCGCCCCGCGCCCCGCGATCTTGCAGTTTCTGTGGCGACATAACCGGTGTAAAGGCGCGAATCGCCGACCGAAAGTGCAAGATCGCGGGGGTGAAGCCGGGGGTCAGGGCGGGGGTCAGGGCGGGGGTGAAGCCGGGGGTGAAGCCGGGGGTCAGGGCGCGGGTCAGGGCGCGGGTCAGGGCGCGGGTCAGGGCGCGGGTCAGGGCGCGGGTCAGGGCGCGGGTCAGGGCGCGGGTCAGGGCGCGGGGCAGGGCCAGGGGAGGGTCAGCTCGCCCTGGCGCCAGCGCTTCGGCGTGGACAGGACGGGCCAGCCGTCAGCCTTGAGCTGGGTCACCGCCCGTACCCAGCGTTGGCGGGGACCGAACGTGGCGTAGGGGGCGGCGGTCCGCCAGGCGTCCTCCAACGCCTGGATCAGGTCGTACACCGCCTCGCCGGGGACGTTGCGGTGGATCAGCGCCTTCGGCAGCCGCTCGGCCAGCTCGGCGGGGCTCTCCAGCGTGGTCAGCTTCGCGGCCAGGGTCAACGTGCGAGGGCCGTCCGCGTCGACGAGCAGCCAGCTCGCCAGGCGGCCCAGCTCGTCACAGGTGCCCTCGACGAGCGCCCCACCCGGGGCGAGCGCGGCGGTCATGGTGCGCCAGGCGTCGGTCACCTGGCTCTCGTCGTACTGTCGCAGGACGTTGAACGCGCGGACCAGCACCGGCCGGAGCCCGGCCAACTCGAAGCCACCTCGGGCGAAGGTCAGGCCGGGCGGGTCGGCGGCCGGCGTCGCGGCGGCCACCCGCGCCGGGTCGATCTCCAGCCCGACGAGGCGTACGTCTGGACGGACCCCCGCCGCCAGCCGGGCCCGCAACTCGACGGCGGTGACCGGCGTGGCGCCGTAGCCGAGGTCCACCACCAGCGGGTCGTCAGCACCCCGCAGCCGGTCGGCGCAGGTTTCCACGATCCAGTTGTCCACCCGGCGGAGTCGGTTCGGGTTGGTCGTGCCCCGGGTGACCACGCCGAGCGGTCGGCGTCGTGGAGCCCCGCTCATGGGTCCTGTGCCCGGCTCAGGAGACCCGGTGGACCTTGTGTTGCGCCGCCTGCGCCCGTGGCCGGACCACCAACCTGTCGATGTTGACGTGCTCGGGCCGGGTGGCGCACCAGGCGATGCAGTCCGCCACGTCCTCGGCGACCAGCGGGTCGGGCACGCCGGCGTAGACGGCGGCAGCCCGTTCGGCGTCCCCCTCGAAGCGGACCAGCCCGAACTCCTCGGTCTTCACCATCCCGGGGTCGATCTCGATCACCCGCAGCGGTCGGCCGCACAGCTCCAGCCGGAGCGTGCCGGCGATGGCCGTCTGGGCGTGCTTCGCCGCCGTGTAGCCGCCGCCGCCCTCGTAGACGGTCAGCCCGGCCGTGGAGGAGACCACCACTATTGTCCCGGAGCCGGACGCCTCCAGCGCCGGCAGCAGCGCCTGGGTGACCCGCAGCGTGCCGAGCACGTTCACGTCGTACATCCACTGCCAGTCGTCGAGCGAGCCGGACTCGACCGGGTCCAGACCGCGCGCGCCGCCGGCGTTGTTGACCAGCAGGGTGACCGGCCCGGGTGCCCGCGCGGCGGCCTCGGCGAGCCCGGCCACCGACTCGTCCGAGGTGACGTCGCAGGTCACCGCAGTGGCCTGCCCGCCCGCGGCGGCGATCTCGGCGACGAGACCGGCGAGGCGGTCGGCGCGACGGGCGGCGGCGAGCACGTGGAAGCCCTCGGCGGCGAGCCGGCGGGCGGTGGCCGCGCCGATCCCGCTGGACGCTCCGGTGACGATGGCGACAGAGGTCATCGGGTCATTGTCACCCGGGCCGTACCGCCGATCCCGACCGGGCGTGTGGCCCGCATCGGTGGGCGTCGGTGATGAGGTCCGTCACGCCGGGCGGCCGCGCCGGCGCATTTCCGTAGCCCGATGGGGAAGATGACATCCGGCGTACAGGTTGACCGAGAAGCGCCGGTCGTGCGTGACGGCATTAACCGTGGCAGAAGGAGCGGACGTGGCGGAACTGCACACCGGCGTTGGTCGTCAGCGAGGTGCCCGTCCGTGGCCTCGTCCCCGTCGCATCGCCACCCTCTCCGTACACACATCCCCCCTGCACCAGCCCGGAACGGGCGACGCCGGGGGGATGAACGTATACATCCTGGAGGTCGCCCGGCGGCTCGCCGAGGCCGACGTCGAGGTGGAGATCTTCACCCGGGCCACCTCGGGCGACCTTCCCCCGGTGGTCGAGATGGCCCCCGGCGTGCAGGTCCGCCACATCACGTCTGGCCCGCTCGAAGGGCTGACCAAGGAGGAGCTGCCCGGTCAGCTCTGCGCCTTCACGGCGGGAGTGCTGCGGGCCGAGGCGTCCCGGCCGCCCGGCCACTACGACCTGATCCACTCCCACTACTGGCTCTCGGGCCAGGTCGGCTGGCTGGCCAAGGAGCGGTGGGGAGTGCCGCTCGTGCACACCGCGCACACCCTCGCGAAGGTCAAGAACGCTCAGCTCGCCGCCGACGACCGACCGGAACCGAAGGCCCGGGTGATCGGCGAGGAGCAGGTGGTCGCCGAGGCGGACCAGATGGTCGCCAACACCCGCGTGGAGGCCCGCGACCTCGTCGAGCGGTACGACGCCGACCCCGCCAACGTCACCGTCGTGCAGCCGGGTGTCGACCTGGCCCGGTTCCGGCCCGCGCCGGGCGACCGCTTCCTGGCGGCCCGCGCTGCCCGCCGTCGGCTGGGGCTGCCTGTCGACGGGTACGTGGTGGCCTTCGTCGGCCGGATCCAGCCGCTCAAGGCACCGGACGTGCTGATCCGCGCCGTCGCCGCGTTGCGCGAGCGTGACCCGGCCCTGGCCGACGAGGTGACCGTGGTGATCTGCGGCGGGCCCAGCGGTAGCGGCCTGGACCGGCCGACCGCCCTGATCGAGCTGGCCGCGACGCTCGGTGTCACCGACCGGGTCGTCTTCCTGCCGCCGCGTACCGGGGACGACCTGCCGGCCCTGTACCGGGCCGCCGACCTGGTCGCGGTGCCGTCGCACAACGAATCCTTCGGGCTCGTGGCCCTCGAGGCTCAGGCCTGCGGTACGCCGGTGCTGGCCGCCGCCGTCGGCGGCCTGGTCACCGCCGTACGGGACCAGGTCAGCGGGGTGCTGATCGACGGGCACGACCCGGTGGACTGGGCCCGCGCGCTGAGTCGCCTGCTGCCGGACGCCGCCCTGCGGGCCACGCTGTCCAGGGGCGCCGCGCAGCACGCTCGGCACTTCTCCTGGGACCGTACGGTGTCGGGTCTGCTCGACGTCTACGGCGAGGCGATCGCCGCGCGTCGGGCCCGGCTCGCCGCCGACCTGGCCTGCGACCCGGCGCTCTCCTGCTCCTGGTGACGCCTGGGGCTCGCCGGCGCTGTGGGTGCACCGGGTCGGTCGTAGAGTGGGTCCGGTGAGCCCGAAGAGCGATCTTGCGACCCTCATCGAGTCGGTCTGTGCCGAACGTGACCTGGCCTGGGAGTCGACCGGTCCCGGCTCGTACGCGGTCACCCTGCCGGGCACCCACAAGCTCAAGACGATCTGCAACCTGATCGTCGGCGAGCACGCGCTGCGGATCGAGGCGTTCGTCATGCGCCAGCCTGACGAGCGGCGCGAGGAGCTGTGGACCTGGCTGCTGCAGCGCAACGCGCGGATGTACGGCGTCTCCTTCTCCATCGACGCCGTCGGCGACGTCTACCTCACGGGGCGGGTCAACCCGGCCGGCGTGGACGCCGACGAACTGGACCGGCTGCTCGGTTCGGTGCTCACCTACTCCGACGAGTCCTTCGACACGATGCTGGAGATCGGCTTCGGCAGCTCGATCCGGCGCGAGTACGAGTGGCGCGTCAAGCGCGGCGAGTCGACCGCGAACCTCGCCGCCTTCTCCCACCTCTTCGAGCCCTCCGGCCCAGGCCCCACCCGCGACCCCGCCTGACACACCGCGCTCCCGATGAGGGCTTGACCAGACGGGCTTCCGGGCCCGAGGTGGTGGGGCCGCGCGCCGCTGTCCGGCCGCGACCTCAGCCGCCTGTCTCCTTTGCTCTGCTTCAACCCAGGCAACAGTCGAGGGCTCCGAGCGTCGCCTGGGTTGAAGCAGAGCAAAGGGCGATTGGGGTACGGGCGCCCCCGCTCCGACCCCTGGCGGTCACGGCGGGCCGCGACGCGCGGGGGTTCGGACTGCTCCTGACGGGTATGCCGCGGCGCGCGGTGCGGCACAGGGACCCCCGCGCGCCGAGGACGGAGTGTCGAGGAGCGGAGCGTCCCATGGCTCAGCGGAACAGCTCAGGTCGCGGCGGGACTGCGACCAGGACCAGACGACAAGCCGGCAACCAGAGCCCGGCCACTCCCGGGGTCTCCGAGTCGGAGATTTCGCGGATGCGAGTGGAGGACATCCGGGGGCAGCTGCGTAAGCGCGGGGTCTCCGGGATCTCCGCGTTGCGCAAGCCCGACCTGGTGAAACAGTTGGTGCGCTCGTTGCGTTCCGACGCCGGTGGCGCGGGTCGGCGCAGCACCGGACCGGCCGGCCGGGCCACCGGCAGCAGGGCGTCGGCCGGTCGGGCCGCCGCGACGAAGAAGTCGGCGGCGAGGGCCGTGCCGAGCCGCGCCAAGGCCGCGCCAGCGAACAAGAGCGCCCCCGCGAAGAAGACGGCCGCCGCGAAGAAGACGGCCGCCGCGAAGAAGACGACTGCCGCGAAGAAGACGGCTGCGGCCAAGAGGACGACGGCCGCGAAGAGGACGGCGGCCGCGAAGTCGACGGCGGCACGCAGGACCTCCGCGACGGCCCGTACCGCGCCCGCGCGGAAGGCGCCCGCGAAGAAGGCGTCGTCCCGGCCGGCCGCCAAGCGGACCGCGTCGGCGACGCAGGCCACGACGAAGCGCGCGGCTCCCGCGAAGCGGACGGCCAGGAGCACCGCCGCCCGGGCCACGGCCAAGAGGGCTCCCGCCAAGCGGACCCCGGCGACGAGCACGGCGTCGGCGGGCGCTGGGATGGCGGCCGGTGGGATCCGGACCGGGCGGGGCAGCGGTCGGTCGGTCCGCAGCTCGCAGGTGATCGCGTCGATCGCCGACCGGCCCGAGCGGCCGGGGCGGAGCCTGATCACCGCCAACCACGAGGTCATCCAGCGGTGGGCGCGAGAGCGTGGCGCGAAGCCGGCGACCATCGCGGGTACCGAGCGGGACGGTCGGGCGGGAGTGTTGACCTTCAACATCCCCGGATACCGGGAAAGCAGCCGGATTCGTGAGATCACCTGGGATGAGTGGTTCCACACCTTTGATCTGCGCCGGCTCAATCTGATCTATCAGGAGCAGATGCGGGACGGCCGGCCGAGCAACTTCTTCCGGACGGAGTCACCCGATCGTGAGGACGGCTGAGGTGTTTGCGGGAATGCCCGACGGGTACCCGGCTGTTGCCAGAGACCGGGGTCAGAGCTGGGCATACTCGCCAGTTGTGACGGGCGAGACAGCCCATCTGGGTTGAATCCAGAATCTGGCCGAACTAGCTTTATTGCACCGCGCCACGTTTGGAAACGTTCGGGGGAGCGGCGGATCGATCAGATCCGCGCACCAGGCGAGGCGCGAGGGGACGGGTGGACCAACCGTTGGGGGACGGTGCCCACCTGTTTGGACCGGCGGCGTGAGCGGGCGATGCTTACGGGGGTGAGTGTTGCCCGCCGCCGCCGGCCCCACCGGCGAGCGCCCACCAGTGACCTTCGGGACATGGTGGGCGCTTTGCCGTCGGACGGTCAGCTTGTCGGGATACGTTCTGCCGGCTCCCGCTCGGCGGCCCGGCGCAGCGCGTCGACGTGCCGCTCGCGGGACGGACCGGCCAGCAGGTGACCGACGGCGGCCAGCAGGCCCAGCCCGCCCACGATCAGCCAGTGCCGGTCGCCGAGGTACTGCAGACTGACCCCGCCGAGCATCGGTGCGACGAAGGCCGCGGCCGGGAACGTCAGGTAGAAGACCGACTGGTACCGCGCGCGTAGGTCCGGCGGCGCGAGATCAGCGTTGATCTGCGCGTTCGGCGGGGCGGCGAGCATCGAGCCGACCGTCCAGACCACCGCCGCGCCCAGGTAGACCGCCAGGTGGTCGGCGACCGCGAGCACTCCGAACCCGACCGCCAGCAGGGCGGTGGAGGCGGCCAGTACGACGGCCTTGCGGCGTCCGTCGATCAGGCGGGGCACGAACAGTTGCCCTACCACGATCAGCGCGCCACCGAGGGCCACGACCATGCCGTACGCCGACGGTCCCAGTCCGTCCGCGCGCATCGCCAGGGGCATGATCGTCGAGGTCTGCAGGGTGAGTACGGCCAGCACGAAGGTGAGCCCGACGAAGACCAGGAAGATCCGGTCGGTGAGGACCGTGAGCAGCCCGGGCCGGCGGGGCCGGACTGCCGTCGGATGCCCGGCCGGCGAGACAGGGGTGGCCGGTCGCAGGGTCTCCGGAACCTTCCAGCCGATGACGACGGCAGCCGTGAACGTGGCGCCCGCGTCGACCAGGAAGAGTGCGGTGAAGCTCGCCTCGGCTACCAGCCCGGCGAGCAGCGAGGCGACCGCCATCCCGAGGTTCAACGCCCAGAACTCCAGGTTGAACGCGCGTGAGCGTCGGTCCTCGGGTACCGCGTCGACGATCGCCGCCACGAAGGCCGGGCCGGGCATGGAGTGTGCGACGCCGACCAGCGCGGCGAGCGCCGCGATCAGCAGGAGGGGCCGGCTGAAGGCCAGCGCGACCATCAGGGTGGCGGTGGCCAGGTGGGCGGCGAGCAGGGTCGACCGGCGACCCCACCGGTCGGCCAGTACGCCGCCGCACAGCACGCCGGCCGCCCCGCCGGCCCCGTACGCCCCGACGACGACGCCGGCCACCGCCGCGCTGGCACCTCGGGCGTCGGTGAGGTAGAGCGAGAGGAAGAGCATGGCGAACGCGCCCGCGCGGTTGATCAGCAGGCCGGCCCAGAGGTACCAGAAGGTGGCGGGGAGTCCACCGGCGGTGTCGTGCCACCAGCGCCGCAGGCCGTGCATGCGATCTCCCGACAGTTCAGTTTGTTAACCGTTTCCTCGAACGGTAGTCGGGCCGCGAACCGGGGGTCGTACCGGACTCAGGCCGCCGCCTCGGCGGGCTGCGGCGCGCGAGCACCGACCGGCGTCGCGACCTCGGCGGCGTGCCGCAGCGCGACGGCACGTCGCTCCCGGGCGGGGCCTGAGGCCAGGTGGGCGACCGCGGTCAGCACACCGATCGCGGCGCAGCCGAGCCACAGCGCGGCGTTTCCGACATGCTCACGCACCAGACCGCCCAGGATCGGCGCGCTCGCGCCGGCGATCTGCCAGGAGAGCCCGAACACGCCCTGGTAGCGCCCGCGCAGCTCGGCCGGGGAGAGTTCGGCGATCAGCGTGGAGTTCGACGGCGAGTTCAGCATCTCGCCGACCGTCCAGATCAGCACCGTCAGCCCGTAGAACCAGGCGGTGCCGGCGAACGCGGTAAGCCCGAACCCGACACCCATCACCACGGCGGCGAGGGCGAGCACCTGCGAGCGGTTGCGCCCCCGGATCAGCCGGGGCACGAAGAGTTGGCCGACGACGATGAGCAAGCCGTTGAGCGCGATGACCGAGCCGTAGGTGGCCGGGCTGAGGCCCGAGTCGCCCATGGCGATCGGCAGCATCGAGATGTGCTGGAGGAAGACCATCGCGGCGAACAGGTTCAGCGCCACGAAGCCGAGGTAGATCCGGTCGCTGAGGATCGTGCGCAGGGCGCCACGCGGAGCCGTGGTCGCCGCGACCGTGAATCCGCCGTGGCGCGTCTCCGGCACCCGGGCGAAGATGATCAGCGCGGTGATCAGCATCGTGCCCGCGTCGACCACGAACAGCAGCAGGTAGTCAGCCTGCGCGGCGAGGCCGGCGAGGACGGCGGCGCAGGCGAAGCCCAGGTTGATGGCCCAGTAGTTGAGCGAGAAGGCGCGCAGTCGATCCTTCGCCGGCACCACGTCGATCATCATGGCCCCGAACGCCGGTCGGGCCGCCTCGGCGAACATGCCGAGCAGCAGCGCGCCCAGCGCGACCGCCCAGAGGTCCCGGGCAAGCCCGAGAGCCAGCATCATGGTCGCCGCGCCGACATGGGCGGTGAGCAGCGTCGGCCGGCGGCCCCACCGGTCCGCGAGGGCACCGCCGGCGGTGGTGCCGACCGCGCCGCCGACGCCCCAGAGGCCGAGCACCAGTCCGGCCTGGGAGGGCGAGAAGCCGCGTTCCTGGGTCAGGTAGATGGCGAGGAACACGAGCACGAACGAGCCGAGCCGGTTGATCAGCGTGCCCGACCACAGGTACCAGAAGGTCCTCGGTAGGCCGCCGGTGGTGTCCCGGAACCAGCTCCGCATCGTCCGCACGTGGTGCCCCCGCTTACAAGTAATGACCGATGTGACTACAGCGCCTTACAACCCTAGTGGCGGCCGGATACGCAGGTCATTCGCTTTATCACGTGGTGGTCGTCACGACGGGTGCCCGCGTGTCCGGCGCGGGGTTGAGGCAGGATGATCCGCATGACTGCGAGCGAGGGGCCCACCGTCGGGACGCTGGTCCTGCTGCGGCACGGTGAGAGTGACTGGAACGCCAAGAACCTCTTCACCGGCTGGGTGGACGTCGACCTGACCGAGAAGGGCGAGGGCGAGGCCCGGCGCGGCGGCGAGCTGCTGCGGGAGCACGGCCTGCTGCCGGACGTCGTCCACACCAGCGTGATGCGCCGGGCGATCCGCACCGCCGAGCTGGCGCTCAGCGCCGCCGACCGGCACTGGATCGCCGTGCGCCGGTCGTGGCGGCTCAACGAGCGGCACTACGGCGCCCTACAGGGCAAGGACAAGAAGCAGACCCTTGACGAGTACGGCGAGGAGCAGTTCATGCTCTGGCGCCGGTCGTACGACACCCCGCCGCCGCCGATCGCGGACGACGACGAGTGGTCGCAGGTGGGCGACCCGCGGTACGCGCTGCTGCCGACCGAGCTGATGCCGCGTACCGAGTGCCTCAAGGACGTCGTCCAGCGGATGCTCCCCTACTGGTACGACTCGATCGTGCCCGACATCCTGGCCGGCCGGACGGTGCTGGTGGCCGCGCACGGCAACTCGCTGCGCGCCCTGGTGAAGCACCTCGACCAGATCTCCGACGAGGCGATCGCCAAGCTCAACATTCCGACCGGCATCCCGCTGCGCTACGACCTCGACCCGCAGCTTCGCCCGCAAACCCTGGGCGGCACCTACCTCGACCCGACGGCAGCGAAGGAAGCCGCCGCCGCGGTCGCCAACCAGGGCCGCTGAGCAGACGCAGAAGGGGCCCCCGCAGCGCGCGGGGGCCCCTTTCGCGTGCCTCAGGTGGTGGCCGGGCTGCTCTCCCCGGTGATCAGGTAGATCACGTGCTCGCCGGCGTTCACCGCGTGGTCGGCGAAACGCTCGTAGAAGCGGCCCAGCAGGGTGGCGTCGATCGCGGTCTCCACCCCGTACGGCCAGTCGTCGCCGAGCAGCACCGCGAACAGGCTCTTGTGCAGCTCGTCCATGGCGTCGTCGTCGCGGTCCAGTTCGGCGGCGAGGTCCACGTCGGGCTTCGCCAGCACGGAACCGATCTTCGCGGCCATCCGGTCGGCGATGTCGGACATCTCGGTGAAGACCGTCCGCAGCTCGGCCGGGACGGCGGGGGAGGGGTGCCGGCGCAGCGCGGTCTTCGCCACGTGCTCGGCGAGATCGCCCATCCGCTCCAGATCAGCGGCCACGTGCAGCGCGGTGATCATTGCCCGGAGGTCGGAGGCGACCGGCGCCTGTCGGGCGAGCAGGTCACACACCCGCTCCTCGACGTGTCGGTAGAGGTCGTCGATCTCGGCGTCCCGCTCGATGACCGTCTCGGCGGCCTGCCGGTCGGCGGTGAGCAGGGCCCGGGTGGCCTGGCGCATGGCGGCGCGGATGCCCTCTGCCATGTCCACCAGCAGTTGGCTGACGATCTGGAGGTCGGCCCGGAACTCGTCGCGCATCATCACGTCCTGTGGTCGGTCGCCGCCGACGGCTGCCGGCGCAGGGGTTGAGCAGGTGCGACGCCAACGGTAGGGCGCGTTCACGGACCTTGGATGAACCACGGTGAACGACGTCAGACGTGGGGGTGAACACTTCCGAAAGTGAGGGTGGTTCGTCCCGTTCTGTGTGGTAGCCAGGTTAACAATGACCCTACGATCGCCGGGTGGAGTGGGCGGTGGCGGTCGTGGTGGCCGTGGCGTTGGCGACCGGACTGGTCGCCGGTCTCCTGCTGCCCCGGTTCCTGCCGGCACGTGGCCGCTCCACGTCGACGGGCAGCGCGAGCTCCCGCTGGAGCACAGGGAGGCCCGCGATAGCCGACGAGCAGCAGGCCGGTCTCGGCCGTCGGACGATCGACTCGCTCCGGGCCGGTGTCGTGGTGTTGGGCGACGACGACGTCCCGGTCCTGATCAACCCGGCCGCCCGCGCGATGGGGCTCCTGCGCACCGGGAGCACTCCGGGTTCGATCGCCGCGCACCCGTTGATCCGTACCCTCGCGGGCCAGGTGCGACGCACCGGTGTGCGGCGCGAGATCGAGCTCGACCTGCCACGTGGTCGCGACAGCGCGGGGGAGAACCCGCTGGGCGTGCACCTGCGGGCCATGGCTCTCGGGAACGGCTTCATCGCGGTCGAGGCGGTCGACGTGACCGAGTCGCACCGGCTGACCCGGGTCCGGCGCGACTTCGTGGCGAACGTCAGCCATGAGTTGAAGACCCCGATCGGGGCGCTCCAACTGCTCGCCGAGGCACTGCTGGACGCCACCGAGCCGGCCGACGCCGCCGCACCCGACCTCTCCGAGGACCTGGTCGCCGCCCGTCGGTTCGCCGAACGGATCCAGCATGAGTCAACCCGGCTGGGCCGGCTGGTGCAGGAGTTGCTGGAGCTGACCCGGCTCCAGGGCGCCGAGCCGCAGCCGCCACCGGAACCGGTCGCGCTCGACTGGGTGATCGCCGAGGTGGTGGACCGTACCCGTACCACGGCTTCCGCCCGGGGCGTCGAGCTGACGGTCGACGGCGAGCGGGGCCTCACCGCCTACGGCAGCGACAGCCAGCTCGCCACGGCCGTGGCGAACCTGGTGGAGAACGCCATCAACTACTCGGGGGAGGACACCGCGGTGCGGGTCACCCTCCGGGGAGACGACGAGCACGTCGAGATCGCGGTCTCCGACCAGGGCATCGGCATCGCTCCGACGGACGTGGACCGGATCTTCGAGCGGTTCTACCGGGCCGACCAGGCCCGTTCACGCGCCACCGGTGGCACCGGGCTCGGCCTGGCCATCGTGAAACACATCGCGAGCAACCATGGCGGTCGGGTGGAGGTGTCGAGCACTCTTGGTGGTGGGTCGACGTTCACCCTCCGGTTGCCCGCCAGCCCACCGGACGACCTTCTGGCGACACTGCCGCCGGCTGGGATCGAGACCGGTCCGGCCGAGCTTCGGCAGGTCTGACAGCAATGGAAAGGAAATCCCCGTTGAGCCGCGTTCTGGTGGTCGAGGACGAGGAGTCGTTCTCCGACGCCCTGTCGTACATGCTCCGTAAGGAGGGTTTCGAGGTCTCGGTCGCGGCGACCGGCACCGACGCCCTCACCGAGTTCGACCGGACCGGCGCCGACATCGTGCTGCTCGACCTGATGTTGCCCGAGATGTCGGGGACCGAGGTGTGCCGGCAGCTCCGGCAGCGCTCGGCCGTACCGATCATCATGGTCACCGCACGGGACAGCGAGATCGACAAGGTGGTCGGCCTGGAGATCGGCGCCGACGACTACGTCACCAAGCCGTATTCCCCTCGGGAACTGGTCGCCCGGATTCGGGCGGTGCTGCGGCGGCAGAGCCCGGAGGTCGCCGAGGCGGGCGCACCGACGCTGGCCGCCGGACCGGTCCGGATGGACATCGAGCGGCACGTGGTGACGGTCGAGGGTGGGGCCGTGCAGCTGCCGCTCAAGGAGTTCGAGCTGCTGGAGCTGCTGCTGCGCAACGCGGGCCGGGTGCTGACCCGTGGCCAGCTCATCGACCGGGTCTGGGGCGCCGACTACGTCGGTGACACCAAGACGCTCGACGTGCACGTCAAGCGGCTGCGCTCCAAGATCGAGCCGGAGCCGTCGGCGCCCCGTTTCATCGTCACCGTTCGGGGTCTGGGCTACAAGTTCGAGCCGTGATCGACCGACCCGAAGGGGCCCACGCGCGGCGTGGGCCCCTTCGGCTGTCGGCGTCCGCTCAGTGGACGACCTTGATGTTGAAGAGGGCGGTGTCGAGCCGGCCGTAGAGCCGTAGCCAGAGCGGCATCAGCATCTCGGTGCCCCGGGCGGTCGAGAGGTCACCGAGGTCGATCACGTCGGTGTGCCCGAAGCTCACGAGCAGCCCGGTGACGATCCGCTTCGCCTCCGCGTCGTCGCCCGAGACGAAGACGCTGTGGTCTCCGTCGGCGAGCTGCCGCGGGCGGACCATCAGCTCGGCGGTGAGCGTGTTGAGTGACTTGACGACCTTGGCCTGCGGGAACTCCCGCTGGATGCGCTCGGCCAGGGAGTCGGTGTCCGGCACGGTCAGGGTGGGCGGGAAACCGACGCTGAAGTCGAGTGGGTTGGCGATGTCGAGCAGGACCTTGCCAGCCAGGTTCGCCGCGCCGGCCGCGGTGAGCGCCGGCAGGGACCCGGTGCCGCTGGTGGCGTTGACCACCAGTTCGGCATCGACGGCGGCCTCGGCCAGGGTGGCCAGCCCGACCCCGGGGTGCTCGGCGGCCCAGGCGGCGTACGCGCCCGCCCGGGTGGCCGCGACGTCCCGGGTGCCGATAGTGACCTGGTGGCCCAACTCCGAGGCGCGGGCCGCGATGGCCTGACCCACCGAGCCGGTGCCGAGAACTGCGATGCGCATGTCGATCGATCCTCCACTCGGGCGCGGTGGCCTCGCGCCGATTGCCCGTAGGCTAACAGACAGGTCTGTCTATCGCGGTCCCTCTTGGACGGTGGCGGCAGCATCTCCCTGCGGCGGGAACGACGTGCGGCAGCAGACGGAGCTGTCTGTAGACGGAGCTGTCTGTAAGCTCGTGCCCGTCACCAGCAACGACGAGGGAGTGTCGATGTCCACGAACCGTACGGCGGTCGGCTCGGCCCGGGACCGGATCCTGGACACCGCGTTCCGGCTGTTCTACGCGCACGGACCGCGCGGTGTGGGGGTGGACACGGTCATCGCCGAGTCGGGCGTGGCCAAGGCGACGCTCTACAAGCACTTCCCGCGCAAGGACGACCTCGTGCTGGCGTACCTCGACCGGGCCGACCAGGCCTGGTTCGGCGCGCTACGGGCGTCGGCCAGGGATGCCGGCGACGAGCCGCGCGACCAACTGGTCGGCATGTTCGACGCCCTGACCGGAGCCTGTCGCCGGGACGGCTACCACGGCTGCGCGTTCATCAACACGGCTGCCGAGTCGCCGGCCGGCGGTCCGGTGCACGCTCGGACTGTCGAGCACAAGACCGTCGTCCGGGCCTGGGTGACCGAGCTGGCACGCAGGGCCGGCGCGGCTGATCCGGAACTGCTCGCGCGGCAGCTCACCCTGCTGCTCGACGGCGGGCTCGCCAGCGGGGTCCTGGACGGCGACCCGGCGATCGCCGAGGCGGCCCGGCAGAGCGCCCGCCTGCTCGTCGACGCCGCCCTCGGCTGATCGCGGGCGCTCGACGATGACTGCCGCCCAGGTCGGCTAGAGATCGTCGGCGGGGTGGGGGGCGACCAGGCCCTGCCGCACCCGGGCGGCGCACAGTTCGGCCAGTCGCTCGTACGCGGCGGCGCCGATCAGCGCGGTCAGCTCCGGCCCGTACGACAGGTACATCGGCTCGGTGCCGACGTGCGCGTCGGTCGACGAGGTGCACCACCAGTCCAGGTCGTGTCCGCCGGCGCCCCAGCCGCGCCGGTCGAACTCGGACAGCGTGGAGACCAGCACCTTGGTGTTGTCCGGTCGCGTGACCCAGTCCTGGTCCCGCCGGATGGGGAGCTGCCAGCAGACGTCCGGCTTGTATTCCAGCGGGTGGACCCCGTCGCGCAGCGCCTGGGCGTGCAGCGCGCAACCACCGCCGCCGGCGAAGTCGGCGTCGTTGAGGAAGACGCACGGCCCGTCGGCACCCTGGGTGGCGGTGCGGCGGGCCGGGTTCTTGCCGTCGATGGTGTCCTGGTCGGTCCAGTTCTTGAAACCGCGCCGGAAGTGCTGCCAGGTCTCCGGGGTGAGCCGCTTGACGGCGTTGCGGACCCGCTTCTCGTCGTCCGAGTCGGTGAAGAACGCCCCGTGCGAGCAGCAGCCGTCGGCCGCCCGGCCGGCGATGATGCCGTGGCAGCCCTGGCCGAAGATGCACGTCCAGCGGGAGAGCAACCAGGTCAGGTCGGCCCGGATCAGGTGGGTCTCGTCGGCCGGGTCGGCGAACTCGATCCACTCCCGGGGAAAGTCCAGCGGCACCTCGCGGCTGCGTGGGTCGCCCGGGTCGTCCACCAGCACGCGGAGCTCCATCGTCACCCGGACCAGCGTACGCGTGGTGCCGTCCCTGGGCCGACGAGCCGCACGAACGTGTTGCACCTAGGGTCTTCACCATGCGACTGGGTGTTCTCGACGTCGGATCCAACACGGTGCACCTCCTGGTGGTCGACGCGCACCATGGCGCGCACCCCTGGCCGGCGCACTCGGAGAAGGTCGTCCTCCGTCTCGCCGAACAGATCGGCCCGGACGGGGCGTTGACCGAGGCGGGTGCGGACAGCCTGGTCAAGGCGGTCGGCATGGCCAGGGCGGCGGCTACCGGGCTGGAGGCCGACGACCTGATCGCGTTCGCCACCTCCGCCGTCCGCGACGCCACAAACGCGGCCGACGTGCTGGCCCGGGTCCGCGACGAGACCGGCGTACGCCTGGAGGTGCTCTCCGGCGCGGACGAGGCACGGATGACGTTCCTGGCGGTGCGACGCTGGTTCGGCTGGTCGGCGGGGCGTCTGCTGGTGCTCGACATCGGTGGCGGCTCCCTGGAGATCGCCGCCGGCATCGACGAGGACCCCGATGTGGCGATCTCGCTGCCGCTCGGCGCCGGGCGTCTCACCAGGGAGCGGCTCCTGCTCGACCCGGCCAGCGCGACGCCGCCGTCGGCGGAGGCCGTCGACAAGCTGAGGGAGTACGTGGACGGCCGGCTGGACAAGGTGGTCGACCAGGTCACGAAGGTGGGCTGGGGCCGGGCCGTGGCCACCTCGAAGACCTTCCGCACCCTGGCGCGACTGGCCGGCGCGGCGCCGTCCGGGGCCGGCCTCTGGGTGCACCGCAGGCTGACCCGTGCCGGTCTGCGGCAGATCATCGGTTTCATCCGGCACATGACACCCGCCCAGATGATGGAGCTGGAGGGGGTCGGCGCGGGCCGGGCCCACCAACTGCTGGCCGGCGCGGTGGTCGCCGAGGCGGTCATGCGCAGGCTCGACCTGGATGCGCTGGACATCTGCCCCTGGGCTCTGCGCGAGGGCGTCATCCTCCGCCGGCTCGATCAACTGGAGCCGATCTGAGCAGGTCCCGGGACCGCCGGTGATTTGCCGGTGCTCGTCCTGAGAACGCCGTGACAGCCGGGCTACGCTGGCGGATGTGACTTCCCGCGTCCCGGTGCTCCTGTCCAGCTCGTCGGTCTTCCCCGAGCCGACCGCGGCGGCGTTCCAACTGGCCGCGGCGCTCGGCTACGACGGCGTCGAGGTGATGGTCTGGACCGACGTGGTGAGCCAGGACGCGGGCGCGCTGCGCGGCCTGTCGGCGCACTACGGCGTGCCGGTGCTCTCGGTGCACGCGCCCTGTCTGCTGGTCACCCAGCGGGTGTGGAGCCCGGACCCGTGGCAGCGCCTGCGCAAGGCCGCCGAGTTGGCCGATTCGCTGGAGGCGCCGACGGTGGTGGTGCATCCACCGTTCAGCTGGCAGCGGGACTACGCGCGCGGATTCGCCGAAGGGCTGGCCACGGTCGAGGACCGGTTCCCCGGGCTCCGCTTCGGAGTGGAGAACATGTACCCGGTGCGGATGGCGGGCCGGCAGTTCGTCCCGTACGTCCCCGGCTGGGATCCCACCGACACCGGCTACCCGTCGTACACCCTGGATCTGTCACACTGCGCGGCCTCGCACAGCGACCCCCTCGCGATGGCCGACCGGATGGGCGCGGGGCTGGCCCACGTGCACCTGGGCGACGGCACCGGCGAGGGCCGCGACGAGCACCTGGTGCCCGGGCGCGGCACCCAGCCGTGCGGGGAGCTGCTCTCCTCGCTGGCCGGGCGGGGTTTCACCGGTGCGGTGGCCGTCGAGGTGGCGACCCGGGGCGCGAAGAGCCGCGCGGTGCGCGAGGCGGACCTACGAGCCGCGCTCGAGTTCGCCCGCCAGCACCTGACCGCGCCGTCGCCGGTCGACGTCTGACCTCGACGTCCGACCCGTCGGCGGCGAGCGTCAGCTGACCGGAGTCAGCGACTCGGTGGTCGAGGTCGGCTGCGGGGCGACCGTCGCCTGCTCGCCGATCGCGGCCCGCTTACGGGCCCGGTGTGCCGCCACGTGCGAGCGGGTGGCGCAGCGCTCCGAGCAGAACCGCCGGCAGCAGTTGGACGACGTGTCCAGGTAGACGTTGCCGCACCGCTCGTCGGCGCAGACCCCGAAGCGGGCGCTGCCGTACTCGCAGAGCCAGACCGAGAGCCCCCAGACCGCGCCGGCCAGGTATTCGGCACTGACCGACGCGCCGCGGCTGGTCACGTGCATGTGCCAGTCGCTGGAGTCGTGCCCGGAGATGCGGGGCTGGACCGGAAACGCCTCGAGCAGCGCGTTCAGCTCGGTCACCGCCTGAGCGTCGCGCCCCGAGGTGCCGTACTCGAAGACGTCGCGCAACCGCTTCTGTGCCCGTCGGAAGATGGCGACGTCCCGGTCGGCGACCTCGTCGCGCATCCAGGAGTTGTCGTCGGGAAAGAGGGCCCGCAGGTCGTCGAGGTCGTCCAGGCGGGCGTTGACCAGGTCAACGCCGGTCCGGGCGTACGCGTCGAAGTTCACACCCCAACGGTAGACGACTCACGGGGCGCGCGGCGCGTCGATGTAGTGCGGCAGGAACCGCGCGTAGCCGTCGGTGATCAGACTCGCGCTCTCCCGGACCCCCACCCCGGCCGACTCGCCGTCGACGATCCAGCTGCCGAGCACCGTCCGGTTGCCGGCGAACTGCGGCAGCGCCCGGAACTCCTGGTAGCACCAGCCCTCGTCGCCGTAGATCCCCGGGTTGGTGATCTCCTCGGCGGCGGTGACGATGCGTACCGAGCCGCCCTCCCGGCCGAGCAGGGGCTTGGCCACGTACTCCGGCATGCCACGCGGTGAGTCGAGGTACGCCGGGAGCAGGTACTCGTGGCCGGGGTACAGCTCCCAGAGGATCGCGAGCAGCGCCTTGTTGGACAGCAGCAGCTTCCAGGCCGGTTCGATCCAGGTGGTCGGGGTGCCCGGTGCCAGCGCGGGCGGCCCGTACGGCTCGGCGAGCATCCACTCCCAGGGGTAGAGCTTGAAACAGGTGGTCACCGGGCGATCGGCCGCGTCGACGAAGCGGCGACCGTCCCAGCCGATGTGCTGGATGGGTTGCAGCTCGACGTCCAGGCCGGCCTGCCGGGCGGTCTCGGCGAGGTAGCCGGCGGTCATGTGGTCCTCGCCGGACTCCTCCTCGTTCGACCAGAGCACGTGCACCCGAGGGTCGTGCAATCCGGCGCCGATCTTGGCCCAGGCGCCGACCAGCCGCTCGTGCAGGCTGTTCCACTGGTCCAGGTCGGGGCGGGTCTGCTCCAGCCAGTACCACTGGATGATGCTCGCCTCGACCAGCGCGGTCGGGGTGTCCGCGTTGTACTCCAGCATCTTCGGGGGCCAGGTGCCGTCGTACGCCAGGTCGAAGCGCCCGTAGAGGGTGGGCGGCGCCTCGCGCAGCGAGCGGGCCACCGCGTCGGCGGCCCATTGCGGGATGCCGAACTCGGCGTACCGGCGGTGCTGCACCACGTGCTCGGCAGCGGCGACCGACATCCGGTGCAGCTCTTCGGTGGCCTCCTCCAGCCGCAGCACCTCGTCGAGGTCGAAGGCGTACGCGGCGCTCTCGTCCCAGTACGACATGATCCCGCCGTCGGGCAGCTCGGTGTCGACGTAGACCAGTCCCTGTGCCCGGATCGTGGCGTCCCAGTCGGCTCGGGGCGTCATGGACTCGCGGCGCACCTCAGCCGCCGCAGGAGGCGAGGTGGGTGCCGAACCCGCCGCGCTCGGGCAGGGCGGCGGTCGCCGGCTCCCCCGCGCTACGCCCAGCGGTGCCAGGGTCGGACACCCGCATCGCCAGCGCGACAGTGTCACCGCCACCGATCGGCCCGAGAGCGCAGTCGTCATCGTCGTCGTCGGAGGTCATGTTGCAGCCGGAGAGAGCGAGCGCGAGAGCGGTGAGAGCGCCAAGCTGCACGGAGGCCGACCGGAGCCGGCGGCGGGGGCTTTGGTTCACGGCATCGTTGTAGCCGATCGACGCCAGCAGCGCAGCCCCAGCCGCCGCCGGGCGGGGGTCCTGGCAGGGGCGATACGCTCGGCTCATGCTCCGTTCCGTCATCCTCGCCGCCTCCCGGTCATCCCAGGTCGAGCGGCTCGTCGCGACCGCCCCGTACACCCGGGACGTCGTCCGCCGGTTCGTCGCCGGCGCCGCCACCGACGACGCGCTGCGCGCCACCCGCGGGCTCGTCGACGACGGTCTGGCCGTCACCCTCGACCATCTGGGCGAGGACACCGTCACCCCCGAACAGGCCACGGCCACCCGGGACGAGTACCTGAATCTGCTGTCGGTTCTCTCGGGGGCCGGCCTCACCCCGGCTGCCGAGGTGAGCGTGAAGCTCTCCGCGCTGGGCCAGATGTTCGACGAGCAGTTGGCGTACGACAACGTGCGGGCGATCTGCGCGGCCGCCGACAAGGCGGGCACCACTGTCACGCTGGACATGGAGGACCACACCACCACCGACTCGACGTTGGAGGTGCTGGCGAAGCTGCGCAAGGACTTCCCGTCGACCGGCGCGGTGCTCCAGGCGTACCTGCGGCGGACCGAGTCGGACTGCCGGGAGCTGTCCTCGGCCGGGTCGCGGGTTCGCCTGTGCAAGGGCGCGTACAAGGAGCCGGAGTCGGTGGCCTACCAGTCGGCCCGCGAGGTGGACAAGTCCTACGTCCGCTGCATGAACATCCTGATGTCCGGCGACGGTTACCCGATGCTGGCGACGCACGACCCGCGGATGATCTCGATCGGCGAGGACCGGGCCCGCTGGTTCGACCGGGGGCCGGAGCGCTTCGAGTTCCAGATGCTCTACGGCATCCGTCCCGAGGAGCAGGCCCGGCTGGCCGGCGAGGGCTACACGGTGCGCACCTACGTCCCGTACGGCGACCAGTGGTACGGCTACCTGATGCGTCGGCTCGCCGAGCGCCCGGCGAACCTGGTCTTCTTCGGCCGCGCGCTGGTCTCGAAGAAGTGACTGTCGCTTGACGCGCCTGGCTAGCGGAGTTAGCTTTTCGGCTATGACAGCTAGCCGGGTGTGTGCCGGTGCCTAGGGCCGGGCTCAACCAGCAGACCGTGGTACGCGAAGCCGCCCGGCTCGCCGACGAGGTCGGCTACCAGCAGCTCACCCTCGCCGCGCTCGCCAGCCGGCTCGGTGTCGCGCTGCCCAGCCTCTACAAGCACATCCGGGGGGCGGACGCGCTGAGCCAGAAGCTCTCCGCGCTCGCCACCGCCGAGCTGGCCACCGAGCTGACCACGGCCGCCGCCGGACGGGCCGGCGGCGACGCCCTGCGGGCGATGGCGGACGCCTACCGGTCGTACGCCCGCCGGCACCCCGGGCGCTACCCGACCACCCAGCGGGTGCCCGACCCGTCCGACCCCGAACACGTCGAGGCGGGTGAACGCGCGGTCGGCGCCATCTTCGCCGTGCTGCGCGGCTACGGGCTCACCGGCGACGACGCGGTGGACGCGACCCGGGCGGTGCGCAGCGCCCTGCACGGCTTCGTCGCCCTGGAGGCCGCCGGTGGCTTCGGGTTGCCCCGCGAGGTCGACCGCTCGTACCACCAGATGGTCGCCGGCCTGGACGTGGCATTCCGCTCCTGGCCGGCCCGCGGAGCCTGAACCGACCCGATCGGCCCGGGTCGGCCTCGCCCGATCCGGTGTTTGGTCGTACCCTTCGGCGGGTGACTGACGGGGTGCAGCAGCCAGCACCGCGGCGGCTCTGGCCGCTGTGGACCGTACTCGTCGTTGTCGTCGTGGTTCTGGGCTGTGGCCTTCCGGCGCTGCTGGTGGTCGGTGCCGTCCGCGAGGCCGGCGGCCGGGCCACGCTCAGCCGGGCCGGTGTCACCGCCGCCGACGACCCGGCCACCGCCGTCGCCCGGGGGCTGTCCGACCGGATGGCCGCGCAGCTCCGGCAGCAGTCTGCGGCGTTGCTCGGCGGCGACCGCTCCGCCTTCCTCGCCATCGCCGACCCGGCCGCGCACGCCGACCTGCGGCGTCGATTCGCCGCGTTGCGGGCCCTCAAGGTGACCGTCTGGCGGGCCGAGCCGAGCGGCCTGCCCGTGCCGGTCGTCGGCAGGCCGGGGGAGTGGCGGCTGCTGGTGCGCTTCCAGTACTGCTTCGTGGCGGCCGACTGCCGGCCGAGCCCGGTGCTGATCGGCACCCGCTGGCGGGAGAACGGTGACGCGCCCCGACTGGTCGCCGTCGAGGAGTCCAAGTCCGCCGAGACCGGCACCCGACCGTGGGAGATCAGCGACCTGGTCGTGAAGGTGGGCGCGCGGACCATCGTCGCCACCACACCGGCGCTGCGCGGCAAGCTGCCCGCCCTGTCGGCCCAGGCCGAGACCGCGGCCAAGGTCGCCGACACGTACGTCGTGACAGGCTCGCCCCCGGACCGCTACCGGATCTTCTACGCCGGCCGTACCGAGTGGCAACGCTGGTACGGCGGTGGGCGCCCACAGTGGACGGGCGGCTACGCGGTGACCGTGGGCGGTGGCCACCACGAGGTCGTGCTCAACGCCGACGGGCTGGCCAGCAGCGGCACCGACGACCTGCTCCGGCACGAGCTGACCCACGCCGCCTCACTGCCCGAGCGCGGATACCCGGGCAAGACGACCTGGTGGCTGGTCGAGGGGCTGGCCGAGTTCGCCGGCTCGGGCGGTCAGCCGGTCGACAGGTACGAGGGGCTCGCGGAGGTACGCAAACTGGTCGGGAGCAGCTGGGACGGCCGGTTGGAGGGCGTCACCCCCGCCGACGACGCACCCGCCGAGCGGGTCGGCGGCAGCTACGGCGTCGGCTACCTCGCCGTCCGCCACCTCGTCGACCGGTTCGGGCCGGAGCGGCTGCTGACCTTCTTCAAGGCCGTGGTGCACGACCGCACGACGCTCGCCGCCGCCGCCGACGAGGCGTTCGGTGAGGAGTGGTCGACGCTGCACGACGAGTGCGTGGCGTACATCCGCGCGACCGCCGCCTGAGGGCCGCAGACCGCGTCGGGTGGGTGCCTGCCGGGGACGGCGGGTGCGGCACGGCCGACGTGACGGTGCGCCGTACCATCGATGGGTGCGCCGCCCCGACCTGCTCAGGCCCGCAAGCGCCACGCGGCCCCGCCTGCTCATCGCCCTGACCGCCGTCGCCGTCCTCACCGCCACCACCGCCGCGTCCTGCGGTGACGACCAACCGCCGGTGGCGCTCGCCTCGGCCGCCCGTAACCCGGTCAGCGAGGTGATCGACGCTCCGGCGACGGTGACGGCCCGCGCCGCCGCCAGCCTCACCGCACCCGCCGACGGCACCCTCGCCAGCCTGCGTGTCCAGCCTGGACAACGGGTGAAGCGCGGTCAGGTGCTCGCCGTGGTCGCGTCCCCGTCGGCCCAGGCCCGCCTGCGGCAGGCGAAGGAGGCGCTGGACGCGGCCAAGCGCGCCGGCCGGGGCGTCTCCACCGGCAACCTGTCCAGCAGTCGGCGGGGCACCGACAAGGCTGCCGACGAGGCGTTCGACGCCGCCCGCAAGGCCGCCGAGAAGATCGCCGACCAGCAGCTACGGGACGCGCTGCTGGCCCAGGTGACGTCCGCCCAGCGGCAGTACGCCGCCGCCGCGCGCAGCGCCGATGCGGCAGTCCGGGCTGTGCAGCGGGGGATCAGCGGGCTGAACTCCGCCGTCAGCTCGTTGTCCGCGGCCCAACGGCTCCAGGCCCAGCAGGCGTACGACCTGGCCAAGGCGACAGTCGACGCGCTGACCCTGCGCGCCCCGATCGGCGGAGTGGTGCAGCCGGGTGGCACCCGGGCCGGCGGCGGCGCCAGCGGCGGTCTGGCCGGGCTGTTGGAGCAGGCCGGTGGCGCCGGGATCGACCCGTCCGCGCTGGCTCCCGCACCGGCCGGCCCGCCGGCCGGGGTCGACGACGCCGTCGTGGTCGGCGCTCAGGTCACCGCCGGCACGCCGGTGCTGACCGTCGTGGACACCGGGCAGCTCGGCCTGCTCGCCGACGTGGACGAGACCGATGTGCTGCTGGTCAAGCCCGGCGTGACCGCCACCGTCGAGCTGGACGCCGTCACCGGTGCCAGCTACGACGCCACGGTGCGTTCGGTCGACGTGCTCCCCACCAGCTCCGCGCAGGGTGGCGTCACCTACCGGGTACGCCTCGCGCTGGGCGCGGGGAAGCTGGCCGAGGACGAGCCGGCCCCGACGCCCCGCCCCGGCATGAACGCGATCGTGCACCTGCGCGTACGCGAGGCCGCCGACGCGGTGACCGTCCCGGCCTCGGCGGTCTTCTCGGCCGACGGCCGGGACGCCGTCTGGGTGGTCCGCGACGGAAAGGCCGACCGGGCGGCCGTGACCGTGGGTGTCCAGGGGGCCGACCTGGTGCAGATCCTCAACGGGGTGCAGGCCGGCGACCGGATCGTGGTACGCGGCACCGACCAGGTACGCGACGGCCAGGAAGTCCGGTGAGCGACACGCCGCCGGCCATCGAGGCTGTCGACGTGTCCCGCACCTACCAGCTCGACGGGGTGTCGGTCGAGGCGCTGCGCGGGGTGTCGTTGACCGTGCGGCCGGGCGACTACGTGGCGCTGGTCGGCCCGTCCGGCTCCGGCAAGTCCACGCTCATGCACCTGCTGGGCGGCCTGGACCGGCCGACCGGCGGCCGGTTGGTGCTCGGCGGGCGGGACGTCAATGCCCTCTCCCCGCCGGAGATGGCCGCCCTGCGCAACGAGACGATCGGCTTCGTCTTCCAGGCCTTCCACCTGCTGCCGCGTACCTCGGCGGTGGAGAACGTGGCGTTGCCGCTGGTCTACCGGGGGATGTCGGCCCGGCAGCGCCGGGAGCGGGCTGCGGCCATGCTGGGCCGCGTCGGTCTCGGGCACCGGCTGGACCACCGGCCCAACCAGATGTCCGGTGGCGAGCAGCAGCGGGTCGCCATCGCCCGCGCGCTGGTCACCGAGCCGACCGTGCTGCTGGCCGACGAGCCGACCGGCAATCTGGACAGTGTGACCGGCGCGGCGGTCCTGGAACTGTTGGAGCGGTTGAACGCGGAGTCCGGTGTGGCGTTGGTGATGGTCACCCACGACCAGGAGGTGGCGGCGCGGGCCGCGCGTCGCATCACCATGCGCGACGGTGTGGTGGTGGCGGACAGCGCCGCCGAACGTCATGATCGACCGCCGTCCGTCGACCACGGTCGACCTGAGACACTGGTCCCCGCTCCCAGCGCGGAGCCCCGGTCCGTGTCCGGAAACGGCCCGGGGCACCCGTCCGGTGGCTCCGGTGGCGCCGCCGGAGCCACCGGACGCCTTCCGCACGAGCCCGACCCGCACCGCGCGGAGGTCGACATGCGTGAGCCCGACCCGCGCCGTGCAAAGGCCGACATGCGTGAGCCCGGCCCGCGCGGCGCGGAGGTCGACACGCGTGAGCCCGGGGACGGTGTGGCGTGAGGGTCGCCGAGGCGTGGCGGGTCGCGCTGGACGCCCTGCGCGCCAACCGGCTGCGCAGCTCGCTCACCATGCTCGGTGTGATCATCGGGGTGGCGTCGGTGGTGCTGCTGGTCGCCATCGGCACCGGCACCAAGCAGAAGGTCGAGCAACAGGTCGAAGGGCTCGGCTCCAACCTGCTGCTGGTCGTTCCCGGCAAGATCGAGGTGGGCACCGCGCCGGTGGTCTCCCCGTTGACGCTCAAGGACGCCGAGGCGGTGTCCCGCGTCGTCGGCGATCCCCAGCGGGTCGCGGTCACCGTCGCCTCGGGGGCGACCGCACGGGCCGGCGCGCGCTCCGACTTCACCACCGTCCAGGGCGTGCTGGAGACCACGCCGACGGTGTTCACCCGGACGCTGGCCCGGGGGCGCTACCTCACCGGCACGGACGTGGACACCAGCCGGCGCGTCGCGGTGCTCGGCGACTCGGTGGCACGCGCGCTGTTCCCCGACCGCGATCCCCTCGGTCAGCAGGTGACCCTCGCCGGCGTTCGATTCCGGGTCATCGGCGTGTTCGCGCCCCTCGGGCAGAGTCTCGGCGTCGACCGGGACGACGAGGTGCACGTACCGGTGACCGCCGCGCAGCGCCTCTGGGGCACCCAGCGGGTGGACGGCATCGCGGTCAAGGCGCCCGACCGCGAGCGGATCGACGAGTTGGGCGAGCGCATCGTCGCCGAACTCAACCGCCGACACCCGGACACCGAGTTCAGTGCGGTCACGCAGCAGCAGATCCTCGGCGTGCTCGGCGACATCCTCGGCGTGCTCACCGGCGTGCTCGCCGCAATCGCCGGCATCTCCCTGCTCGTCGGCGGCGTCGGCGTCTCCAACATCATGCTGGTCAGCGTCCGCGAGCGGACCCGCGAGATCGGGCTGCGCAAGGCGGTCGGCGCTCGACCCCGCGACATCGGCGTGCAGTTCCTGCTGGAGGCGGTGCTGCTCACCACCATCGGTGGGTTGACCGGGATGGCGTTGGGTGTGGGGACCGCCCTGCTGGTGGACGCGCTGTCACCGATCCCCGCGGCGATCACCTGGTGGTCGTTGGCGCTTGCCTTCGGTGTGTCGGCGGCGGTGGGCATCGTCTTCGGTGTGGTCCCCGCGCAGCGTGCGGGCCGACTCGATCCGGTGGTGGCGCTGCGCGCCGAGTGAGCAATCGGACGGCGGACGCAGCCGGGGAGATAACGGCAGGCCGGATCGGGTGAACGAGCCACCGAAACATGATCAGTTGTACGAAGGGATCGCGCCGGTCACAGCCGTCCCGCTACCGTACTGGTAACACGCGCGTCGCCGCCCGGCCCGGAGCATCCGTCGGGTTGGCACGCGCCGGGCATGGGATGGGTCGGTGAGCCATGGCCGGGTCGCAGTCCGACGGACGGCTGTCGGAGGTCAAGTTCCTGACCGTCGCGGAGGTGGCGACGGTCATGCGGGTGTCGAAGATGACCGTCTATCGCCTCGTGCACAGCGGTGAGCTCACCGCGGTCCGGGTGGGCCGGTCGTTCCGGGTGCCCGAGCACGCGGTGCACGAATATCTGCGGGGCGCTTTTCAGGAAACCGCCTGAGCCACCGATCGGCCGATCGGACACCCGCTAGGCGGCATGGGCGGGGGCGCGTTGGTCCTGCTGACGCTCTCCGGCTACCCTGGAGCGCGATCGAGACCCCACCGGTGCGCCCCGCCGCCCAGACCGGTCCGGTCCGTTGTCCGCATGCGGTCGCCGTCGCCACCTGCGTGGTGTCATCCGGCCCGCCCCGCACGTTGTATCGAAAGGCTGTCGTATGGGCTCGGTGGTCAAGAAGCGCCGTAAGCGCATGGCTAAGAAGAAGCACCGCAAGCTGCTGCGCAAGACCCGCGTCCAGCGTCGCCGTCTCGGCAAGTGACCGTCGCCGGGCGTTCGCCCGGCAACTCGGCGTCACTTGCCTAACTGTCGATCTCCGGAGGCTCAGGTGATCAGGCCGTGGTCGTCCCGGCTCGATCCGGCCTGTCGGCGTAGGTGCGTCAGATGACCCCCGGTAGCACCACAGGTGCGCCGGGGGTCGTCGTCGTCACCGGAGTCGGTCGTTACCTGGGCGCCCACGTTGCGGCCCGGTTGGCGGCCGACCCGCGCATCGAACGGGTCATCGGCGTGGACGCGCCGGAGCCGGCCGCCGAGCTCACCGATCTGCTGGATCGGGTCGAGCGCATCCGCGTCGACCCGGGTTCGCTCGGTGGGCTCCTCGCCGACCTGGACGTCGACGCGGTGGTCCACCTCGCGTTGATGAGTTCCCCCGACCCGCAGCACGGTGGCCGGTCGGCCATGAAGGATCAGAACGTCATCGGCACCATGCAGTTGCTCGCCGCCTGCCAGCGGGCGCCCCGGCTGCGCAAGCTCGTGGTCCGGTCGTCGACCGCCGCGTACGGGGTGTCGTTCCGCGACCCGGCGGTGTTCACCGAGGAGACCGAGCCGCGCGAAGTGCCGCGCGGCGGTTTCGGCCGCGACATCCTCGATGTCGAGGGGTACGTCCGTGGCTTCCGCCGCCGGCGACCCGACGTGACCGCGACGGTGCTGCGCTTCGCCCCGTTCATTGGCTCCACCGCCGACACGACCCTGACGCGCTACTTCGCGCAGCCGTTCGTGCCGACCGTCTTCGGCCGCGACCCCCGCCTGCAGTTCCTGCACTTCGACGACGCGTTGGAGGTGCTGCACCGGTCGATCGTCCAGGACCATCCGGGCACCTACAACGTCGCCGGTCCGGGAGTGCTGTCGCTGTCCCAGGCGATCCGGCGGGCCGGCCGGGTGGCCGTGCCGGTGCTCGAACCGGGTCTCTCCAGCGCCGCGGCGCTGGCCCGCACCATGGGGTTCGGCCGCTACGGCCTGGACCAGGTCGATCTCTTCGTGCACGGTCGGGTCGTCGACACCACGCGTCTCGAGCAGGAGTACGGCTTCACTCCCCGCTCCACGGCCGAGGCGTTCGAGGACTTCATCCGCGCCCACCACGGTGGGGCGGTGCTCAGCCGAGGTCAGTTGGCGGTGGCCGAGCAGTTGGTCCTGGACGGCATTCGACAGGTCCGTGCCGCGGTGCGGGAGCGGACGTCGTGACCGGACAGGGCCACGATCCGCAGGGGATCGGGCGTTTCGACGTACCGCCGGTTCCGCCCGCGCCGGACGCGGAGCCGGCGCGGCGCAACGGCCACCGCCCGGCGGCCCGCCTCGCGCCCGCCGCGACGGCCGGCGACGAGGTCGACACGCCGACCGACGGTCCGGCGGATACGGCCGCCGGCGGGGTCCACAGCACCGCGACCGACGAGCCGAACGGCGCAAGCACGCCGGCTTCCGGTGGTGGCACCGGTCCGGCGGTGGCGGATCGGCCCGGAGACCAGTGGGACCGCCGGGTGGCGAACGGGTTGGCGTTCCTGCGCCGACGGTTGGCCGGGGACTACGAGGTCGACGAGTTCGGCTTCGACCCGGAGCTGACCGACGCGGTCTTCCATCCGCTGCTGCGGCTGCTCTACCGGGACTGGTTCCGGACCGAGGTCAGCGGGGTGGAGAACGTACCCGTCAAGGGGCCCGCCCTGGTCGTCGGTAACCACTCGGGCACCGTGGCGCTGGACGCGTTGATCCTGTCGGCGGCCCTGCACGACAAGCACCCGGCGCACCGCTACCTGCGCCTGCTCGGCGCCGACCTCGTGTTCCGGATGCCGGTGGTGTCGGAGATCGCGCGCAAGACCGGCGGCACGGTGGCCTGCAACCCGGACGCCGAGCGGCTGCTCGGCGGTGGCGACCTGGTCGGTGTGTTCCCCGAGGGGTTCAAGGGCATCGGCAAGCTCTACGCCGACCGGTACAAGCTGCAACGGTTCGGCCGGGGTGGTTTCGTGTCGGCGGCGCTGCGGACGGGCACCCCGATCGTTCCGGTCGCCATCGTCGGCGGCGAGGAGATCTACCCGATGCTCGCCGACATCAAGCCCCTCGCGCGACTGCTCAAGCTGCCGTACTTCCCGGTCACGCCGACCTTCCCCTGGCTCGGGCCGCTGGGCATGGTGCCGCTGCCCAGCAAGTGGCTGATCGAGTTCTGCCCGCCGATCCCCACCGCCCACCTGACCGACTCGGCGGACGACCCGCTGGTCGTCTTCAACCTCGCCGACCAGGTGCGGGAGACCATCCAGCAGACCCTGCACACGCTGCTCGAACGGCGACCTGACCCGTTCGGCCCCTGAGTCAGCCGGCGCGGCGACGACGCTGGAGGGCCAGGCCGGCGGTGACCGCGCCGGCGACGAGACCGGCCGCCGCCGTCGACGGTACGGCGATCTTGACGGCCCGTCGGCCGGTGCGGAAGTCCCGGACCTCCCAGCCCTGCTGGCGGGCCTGCCGCAGCAGGTTGCCGTCCGGGTTCACCGCCACCGCCCGACCCACCGTGGAGAGCAGCGGCAGGTCGTTGGACGAGTCGCTGTACGCCGCGCAGCGCCGCAGATCCAGCCCCTCCACGGCGGCGAGCTGGGTGACGGCCTCGGCCTTCGCGGGCCCGTGCATGAGGTCACCCACCAACCGCCCGGTGTACGCCCCCGCCCGCACCTCCGCGACCGTGCCGATCGCGCCCGTCAGGCCGAGTCGGGCGGCGATCACCCGACCGATCTCCACCGGGGCGGCGCTGACCAGCCACACGCGTTGGCCGGCGTCCAGGTGGCGTTGGGCGAGCTGGCGGGTGCCGACCCAGATCCGGGGTGCCATCAGCTCGTCGAAGATCTCTTCCGAGAGTCGTTCCACGTCGTCCACCCGCCACCCCTCGACGAAGGCCAGCGCGGCGTCCTTCGCCTGGGACATGTCACCCGCGTGCTCGCGGGCGAGCAGCCGGAAACGGAGCTGCTGCCAGGCGAAACGGGCCAGGTCGGCCGTCGTGAAGTAGTTCCGGGCGGCAAGTCCCCGGGCGAACCAGTAGATCGACGCGCCCTGCATCATCGTGTTGTCGACGTCGAAGAAAGCGGCGGCGGTCGGGTCCGGTGCGGGCGGGGTCACCGACGCCAGTTCGGTCTCCGCCCAACCGGCGGTGTGCCCCCGTGCGTCGGTGCTGACCGTCACCTTGCGGCTGCGCGCCACGCGACGTTCCCTCCCTCCGCAGCTACGACGATGCCTCCAGCGAGGGTAACCGGAGCACACGCTCGACCGGCCGGGCACAGGAAACTGCGCCGCGGCCGGTCGGTGGTGCGGTCCCGCGTGGCGGTCAGCGCGCGCCGGGGCAGGTGGTCGGGGTGGGCCCGAGCGTGTCGCTGCCGGTCGGTGCCGGCAGGCCGCACGCGATGGCGGCGCGTACCGAGTCCGAGCGTTCCCGGATGCTGTCCAGCAGGGCCAGCGACCGCCGGGTCCGTTCCCGGTCGGCCCGGTCGGCGCCGTCGAGCAGGTTGCTCACCGCCCGGCGCTGACTGCTGACGAACGTGTTGACGGTGTCCAGGCTGGCCGGCTCGCCCCGCTGCACGGCGGCGGCGGTGAGCAGGCGAATGCCCTGGCGGGTGTCGGCGTCCATGTCGTCGAGGACGGCGCTGTAACCGATGCGGTCACCCCGCAGCTCGGCGGCCTCGCCGAGTCGGGTCCGGGCGAAGTCCAGGAAGAGCTGGCCGCGGCTGATGTCCGAGCTGGCCAGGGCGAGCTGGGCCCGCTCGGTGGACCGCTTCATGCCGTACAGCGCATCGCCGGGGACGGCGTTCTCGCTGGCGGCGGAGATGCCGGAGACGGCGATGGCCCCGGCGGCGATGCCGACCAGGATCGCTCCCCGGGCGCGGGCCCGTCGGGCGGTGACCGCCGGCAGCAGCGAACCACGGCTCGTGACCGCGGGACGCGAGGCGGCCGGCTCGGCCGTCGCCGGGGCGGTGCCGATTCCCTCGCGTTCGGCCGTGGCGAGCAGCATCGCCCGCAGGCCGGTGCGGAAGTCGGGACTCACCTCGACCCTGGGGGGATCGACGCAGAGTCGCTGGCCCACCGCGACGAGCGGCGTCAGTTGACTGTCCACCCGGGACCGCACATGGTGTCGCCGGCCGCCGTTGGCCTCGTCGAGAAGTTGCGCGAAGCGCTCGGCGCGCCGACGGGAGAAGAGGTTGTTATCCACCGCAGGCACCTCCTCTCGCTGGTCACGGCCGGTCGGCCGCCGAAGTCTCCAGCGACCGGGCGGCGTTGTGACACCACGGAGGTGAGGCGCCGTCCGGCGTGCCGGGCGGACCTCGGTGCCCCGGGCCTGCCGGGACATCCACCGGTCGCACCCGGAGAAACGCGGCGGACCGTGCACGGGTTACGGGCCGGGCGGGGCGAAAATCACAGAAAGTGATCGGCGTCACCAAGTGAGAGCCGCCCTGAGCTGCGCAGACAGTGATCACCCACGCCGGCCCGTCAGCGGATCAGGGCTGGAAGCCATCGGGCAGCAGCCGTGCCAGCGCACGGACCGCCCGATATTGCAGAGCCTTGATGGCACCCTCGTTCTTGCCCATGGCCCGCGCCGTCTCGGCCACCGAGAAGCCCTGCAGGAACCGGAGCACGATGCACTCCTGCTGCTCCGGGTTGAGCTGCTTGACGGCGGTGAGCAGGGCGACGTTGGTGATGTGTTCGACCACCGCGGCTTCCGGGCTGCCCTCGGGCCCCCGATCCTCACGGTCGGCGTCGAGCACGTCCCCGGTGGTGACCTCCAGCCGGTACCGGCCGGACTTGAAGTGGTCGGCGACCAGGTTGCGGGCGATGGTCACCAGCCAGGCGCCGAGATCGCGGCCCTGCCAGGTGAAGCTGCCGATCCGCTTGAGGGCGCGCAGGAACGTGTCCGACGTCAGGTCCTCGGCCAGTTGGCGGTTGCCGACCCGGAAGTAGACGAACCGGAAGACGGTGTCCACGTACCTGTCGTAGATGAGACCGAACGCCTCGGACTCGCCGGCCTGCGCCCGCTCGACGAGCGTCCAGACCTCGGTGGCCGGGTCGGACGGGTCCGGTCGGCTCGGATAGCCCGTCGGGGTGGTCGGGGTGGTCGGGGTGGCGGCCGGGACCGCCGGGATCACCGCCGTCTCGCCCGCCGCCGGGTCGGTGGTCGCCGCCGGTGCGTCGCCGGCCCGACGCCCCTGCGAGGGCATCGTCGGTCGGGTCGGTGCGGCGACACGTCCACCGGCCGGCATCGCGTTGCCACCGGGCACCGCCGGTCTCGGTGGAGGCTCGTTGGTGTGCGGGCGGTTGCGGGTCCGCTGGGCAGGGCCCTCGCTGCGCATCGCGGCGTGCGGGTCACCCAGTGGCGCGCGTGTCGCCGGGCGTTCGTTGACCTGCGAGCGGGGCGTCTGGCCGGTCAGGCCGACGGGGCGTTCCGCGTATCCGAAGGTGGTCACCGCGCAGCCCCCGTCCCGGTGGTCGCCGGACGCGCCGGTTTGCGGGTCGTCGGTGCGGACCGACCGGGCAACCGGTCGGGCAGGACTGTTCCGGGGTGTGCCGACGGGCGGCAGTTCCCCTTGAGGTGCTGGTCCAATGCGCTGACAGGCACGGGGGCCTCCTCGGGCTGAGGGGTGTCGACTCACGGCAAATGGGGTGAGCCGACCCGAGTGATAATAGGGCCAACGTCACCCGCGCGTGGCAAGTCCGTTACACAGGGCGGAAGTATTTCCCGCCGTGTCGCACCGGTGGCGGACCGGTTGTCCGTCGTGTGCGTTTGACTTTCGACCGAACCGGTGTTCCAGGATGGATGCCCAGGTCGGAGGGCAATTCGACCGAGCGGTCGAGGGGTGCGCGCCGCCCGCTGGGCCGAGCCGTCCCAACCGCCCGTCGAGCGCTCCGGTCGTCCCATCAGCCGGACTGGACCGGATCATCGACGGCACGGAAAGTGTCCCGTTGACGGGACGCCGGACGGGCCGTCGCACACCACCGTCGGACGTGGCCAGTCGACCGCCGCTGTGCCAGACTCGACCACCGTGCAGGACTCCCCGGCAGACTCGCCGCCGAACCTCGCCGACCGTGTCCGCCGGGCGGCTCTCGACCACGGCGACCGGCCCGCGCTGCACTGGCGGGACCGGTGCGTCAGCTGGTCCGAACTGGACACCGCCGTGACCGCCGCCGCGTACGGCCTGGCCGCCGCCGTGCCACCCACCGAACCGGACGCCACGCCGCCGCGAGTCGCGATCGCGCTGCCGAACACCCTCGACTTCGTGATCGGCTGGCTCGGCGCGCTGCGGGCCGGGCTGGTCGCGGTGCCGGTCAATCCCGGCTTCACCGCCCCGGAGCTGCGCCACGTCCTGGCCGACTCCGGGGCATCGCTGCTGATCGGCACCGAGCGGGTCCGCGGCCTCGTCGCCGAGGTGGCCGTCGACCTGCCGGCGCTCACCGCCGTGCACGCCACCCCGCCGAGCGCCGCGCAGCCCGAGCCGAGCCTCCGCCCACACCGGGGTGGCGACGACCTCGCCGTACTGCTCTACACGTCCGGCACCGAGGGCCGCCCGAAGGGCGCGATGCTCTCCCACCACGCGCTGCTGGCCAACCACGAACAGGTGGACGCGGTCGAGCCGCCGGTGGTCGGCCCGGACGACAGGGTGCTGCTGGCCCTGCCGCTGTTCCACGCGTACGGGCTCAACTCCGGGCTCGGCGCGGTCGTCCAGCACGGCGCCGAGGGCGTCCTGCTCGACGACCCGGACCCGACGGCGGGGCTCGCCGAGATCGCCCGGCACCAGGTCAGCGTGCTGGTCGGCGTACCGTCGATGTTCCTCGCCTGGGCCGACGCCGACGCGGTCCGCGCGGCGACCGCGTCCGTGCGGGTGGCCGTGTGCGGCGCGGCACCGCTGGAACCCGCTGTCGCGGCGCGCTTCACCGCGGCGACCGGCCACCCGGTGCACGTCGGGTACGGCCTGACCGAGACCGCGCCGGTGCTCACCTCCACGCTGGTCGGTCCGACGGCCAAGGCCGGCTCGATCGGTCGACCGCTGCCCGGCGTCGAGCTGCGCCTGGTCGGGCCGGACTCCGAGGTCCTGTGGCGCGACGGGCAGGCGGTCCCCGACGACGACGCGGACGAGATGGACATCTCCGACGTCGCACCGGGCACCGACCCGGGGCAGATCGTCGTACGCGGCCCCAACCTCTTCGACGGCTACTGGCCGGACGGCCGCGACGGCCCGGACGCCGACGGCTGGTGGGGTACCGGCGACATCGCGTACGCCGACGCCGACGGTGACCTCTTCCTCGTCGACCGGCTCGGCGAGCTGATCCTGGTGAACGGCTTCAACGTCTATCCGCACGAGGTCGAGCTGGTGCTCGCCGGGCACCCCGGGGTGGCCGAGTCGGCGGTACTGGGTGTGCCGCACCCGCGAACCGGCGAGACTGTGCGGGCGTACGTGGTGCCGGCGCCGGGGCGGCCGGTCACCGGCGAGGAACTGCTCGCACACTGCGCACGGAACCTGGCCCGGTTCAAGTGCCCGACCGCCGTCGAGTTCGTCGACGCACTGCCCCACTCGGCGATCGGCAAGGTACGAAAGACCCAGCTCCGGCCGGCGACCCCGGCCGGCCCGCCCGCACCCGCCGACGACGCCCGCACGGAGGTACCCGATGGCCACTGACGCCCGGCTCGCCCTGATCACCCGACCCGGCTGCCACCTGTGCGACGACGCCAAGGCAGCGCTCGACCGGGTGGTGGCGGTCACCGGCGACAAGTGGGTCGAGTGGGACGTCACCGGCGACGAGGGGCTGGAACGCGAGTACGGGGACCGACTGCCGGTGGTGATGCTCGACGGCAAGGAGCACGGCTACTGGCGGGTGGAGGAGGACCGGCTGCTGCGGGACCTGACCACGCCCCAGCTCTGAGGGCCTAGGGTGCTCGGATGACCATTGCGCACCCCCACCTGGTCTGGGACTGGAACGGCACCCTGCTCAACGACCTCAGCCTGGTGGTGGCCGCCACCAACGCGGCGTTCGCCAGCGTGGGCGGGCCGACAGTCACCGCCGAGGAGCACCGGACGCGGTTCCGCCGGCCGATCGCCGACTACTACGCCGAGGTGCTCGGGCAGGCCGTGGACGACGACGCCTTCGGCCGGCTGGACCAGATCTTCCACCAGGCGTACCGCAGCGGATTGACCACCTGCGAACTGGCCGCCGACGCGCGGACCGCGATGGCCGCCTGGAAGGGCAGCCAGAGCCTGCTCTCCATGTGGTTCCACGAGGAGCTGGTGCCCACCGTGCACACGTACGGGTTGACCGGGCACTTCACCCGGGTCGACGGGCTGCGGGCCACGGTCGGCGGCGACCGCAAGGCCGAGTCGCTGCGGCGGCACCTCGCCGAGCTGGGCGTGGACGGGAGCACTGTCGTGCTGATCGGCGACTCGATCGACGACGCGGACGCGGCCCTCGCCGTCGGCGGCCGGGCGGTGCTCTACACCGGGGGGTTCACCGACCCGGCCCGGCTGCGTGCCTCCGGTCACCCGGTGGCGGACACGCTCACCGACGCGGTGGCCCTGGCCGCCCGGGAGGTCAGTTCCGCAGGTAGGTGAGGACCGCCAGCACCCGCCGGTGCTGCTCGGTGTCCGGCGGGAGGGTGAGCTTGGTGAAGATGTTGCGCACGTGCTTCTCCACCGCACCGTCGCTGACCACCAGCGCTCGGGCGATGGCCGTGTTCGACCGACCCTCGGCCATCAGCGCGAGCACCTCCCGCTCACGCGGCGTCAACTCGCGCAGCGGGTCGTCGCGGCGGCGTCGGGCGAAGAGCTGGCCGACCACCTCCGGGTCGAGCACCGTGCCGCCGGCCGCCACCCGGCGCAGCGCGTCCAGGAACTCGTCGATCGCCGCCACCCGGTCCTTGAGCAGGTAGCCGATCCCGCCGCCGCCGGCGCCGCCGGTGGTGGCGAGCAGATCATCGGCGTACGACACCTCGACGTACTGGGAGAGCACCAGGATCGGCGTACGCGGCACCAGTTGGCGCGCCTGCACCGCCGCCCGCAGCCCCTCGTCGGTGTGGGTCGGCGGCATCCGCACGTCGACGATCGACACGTCGGGCCGGTGCTCGACCACCGCCTGGACGAGTGCGTCACCGTCCCCGACGGCGGCCACCACCTGGTGCCCGCTCTCGGTCAGCAGCCGTACCAGCCCCTCCCGGAGCAGGACGGCGTCGTCAGCGATCACGATGCGCATGGCTGTGGTGTCTACCACGTCGGGGCGGCCTTCCGGTGTGTTCACAGCGGCAGGTCGGCGCGGATCTCGGTGGGGCCGCCGTTCGGGCTGACCACGGTCAGCTCACCGCCGGCCGCCCGGATGCGGTCGGCGATGCCGGCCAGCCCGTGGCCCTTGGCCAGGTGCGCGCCACCCTGCCCGTCGTCGCCCACCCGCACCTGGAGGTGGGTGCCCTGACGGGCCACGACGACCATGGCCTCGGTGGCCCGACTGTGCTTGGCGATGTTGGTCAGTGCCTCGGCCACCACGAAGTACGCGGTGTTCTCCACCGCCGGGTCGAGTCGACCGTCCCGCGTACCGAGCTGCTGGTCGACCTGAAGCTCGATGGGGATGAGCCCGCGACCGGCGAGCGCGGCCAGTGCGCTGGGCAGACCTCGGTCCACCAGGATCGGTGGGGCGATGCCCCGGGACAGCGCCCGCAGTTCGGCAAGCGTCTCCCGGGTCTGGGTCACCGCCTCGTCGATGGTCCGTCCGGCCTCCTCCGGGTCGGAGGCGAGCTGCATCCGGGCTCGGCTGAGGTCCATCGCCAGGCGGACCAGGCGCTGCTGCGGCCCGTCGTGGATGTCGCGCTCCAGCCGGCGCAGCGCGGACGCCTCGGCGGAGACCGCAGCCCGCTTCTGCTCCTCCAGCACGGTGATCCGGTCCCGCATCTCGGCCACACCGGTCAGCAGGGCCTTGGCGAAGCTGGCCTGGAGCAGCGCACAGCCCCGGACCACGATCGGCAGCGTGATGAGGAAGAACACCCCGATCGCGGTGTTCAGCCCGATCCGGGCGGTGGTCGAGTCGCCCAGGCCGAGGAGTTGCGTCAGATCCTGGTTGCCTTCGGACGGGCGGGGCAGAGCCCAGTCGTACGTCCAGTAGAGCGATTCCACGATCGTGGCGGCCCACCAGGCCATGGTCACCCCGAAGGTGACCAGTGCCACGATCAACCGCAGGAGTCCATGCGCCAGGTCGAGCCAGGACTGTGCGTCACGCATCGGCAGGAAGATCCGCCGCCAGGCGTTCGCGCCCGGCTCCGGCAGCCGGTAGCGCGGTCGCACCCGGGGCTGCCGGAGCACGGCGGGCAGTCGCAGGCGCTCGATGTCGGCCATCCCGCGTGCGGCGTACAGGGTGCCGCTGAGGATCGGCAGGCCGATCACGGTGACCATCAGGCCGATGCCGAGCGAGAGGCCGACCAGGAGCACGACGAAGCTGGCCACCGCCAGAGGGAGGCCGAGCAGCACGTACCCGGAGTCGACGAAGAGTTGGCGGGGAATACTCCGTGCCAGCGGGTGTCGGTCGCTGGTGGCGGCAACGGCGGTCATGGCAGAAAGGCTAGGCAGTCGCCGCCCCGCCCCCCATCCCGAAGCCCGGTCTCTCCCCGGTAGTGCTGCCCCCACCCCCGCGCTCCCCGCCTCTTCTCCGCGCCGATCTTGCAATTGCTGTTGACGATCTGCCCTGACGTGCGCCTTATGCGGCGACAGAAAGTGCAAGATCGCGGGGCGGGGGCAGGCGTGGGCTCGGTCGGGCGCGGGATTGGTCAGAGAAGTCGGGATTGAGCAATAATCGCGCGGGCGGTGAGTGCTCAATCGATCTTGTGGAATGGAGTGGCAGGTGGGGTCGTGTCCCGGAGCGGCAAGATCGCGATTTGTGCACGTCTTCACAAGCGCCTACTCTCTAGTTCCGACGCGCCCTGCTAGCACAGCCGGCAACCTCGGTCGCCAGCGGGAGTCCATAAGCGGCCGACCAGCGGAGTTGGCCGAGGATCGCACCGCACGGAGTCTCATGAGTCAGCACCGTCAGTCAGGTGCGCCCGGCCGCGCCGGTGGCGTACCGGCGCTCCCGGATCTTCCCGAGGCGACCGTCGCTCGGCTCCCGGAATACCTGCGCGCGTTGCACAATCTCGCCGACGCAGGGCACGAAACGATCTCCAGTGAAGGTCTCTCGGCGGCCGCGGGGGTCAATTCCGCCAAGCTCCGCAAAGACCTCTCCCACCTCGGTTCGTACGGCACACGGGGCGTCGGCTACGACGTCGCGCTGCTGATCGAGCAGATCGAGTACGTGCTCGGGCTCACTCAGCGTCGCGCGGTGGCCCTGGTCGGCGTGGGTAATCTCGGTCACGCTCTGGCCGGCTACGACGGGTTCGCCAGCCGGGGCTTCCGGATCGCCGCACTGCTCGACGCCGATCCCTCCCGGGTCGGTGAAGAGATCAACGGCCTGGTTGTCCGGCATGTCGACGAGCTGCCCGCGGTCGCCGCGGAGGAGTCCATCGCGATCGGCGTGATCGCCACCCCGGCCCCCGCCGCCCAGCGGGTCGCCGATCAGCTGGTCGCGGTCGGCGTGACGAGCATCCTCAACTTCGCGCCCTGCGTACTCTCTGTCCCGGAGGGGGTCGACGTGCGCAAGGTCGACCTCGCCATCGAGCTGCAGATCCTGTCCTTCCACGAGCACCGTAAGGCGTCGCTGACCGCGCTGCCCGCCACCGGCGGGTCCGCTCTCACCGCCCTGCCCGGCGGGCTCGCGGCCACCGACACCCAGGAGGCGATCGGCACGTGAAACTGCTCGTCGTCGGCGCGTCCTACCGGACCGCCCCGGTCGCCACGCTGGAGCAGCTGGCCGTGCCCCCCGCCGACCTCACCCGCACCCTGGACCGCCTGGTCGCACAGCCGTACCTGAGCGAGGCGGCGATCGTCTCCACCTGCAACCGCGTGGAGATCTACGCCGCCGTGTCCGGTTTCCACGGTGGGCTCGGCGACATCTGCGCCGTACTGGCCGAGCAGGCCGACAGCACTCCGGCGGCGCTCGCCAGCCACCTGTACGTCCACTACGACACCGCCGCCGTGGACCACGTCTTCCGCGTCGCCACCGGGCTGGACTCGATGGTCGTGGGCGAGGCGCAGATCCTCGGCCAACTGCGTGACGCGTACCACTGGGCCACCGGCGCCGACTCCGCCGGCCGCCTGCTGCACGAGCTGATGCAGCAGGCGCTGCGCGTCGGCAAGCGGGCCCACGCCGAGACCGGCATCGACCGGGCCGGCCAGAGTGTGGTGACCGCCGCGCTGGAGCTGGCGGCCGGGCACCTCGACGGCGACCTCGTCGGCCACCCGGCCCTGGTGATCGGGGCCGGCGCGATGGGTTCGCTCGGGGTGGCCACGCTGTCCCGGCTGGGTGCGGGGCCGCTCACGGTCACCAACCGGGGCGCCGACCGGGCCGTCCGGCTCGCCGAGTCGTACGGGGCGAGTGCCGCGCCGATGACCGAGCTGGCCGCCACGCTCTCCACAGTGGACATCGTAGTGGCCGCCACCGCGTCCACCGAGCCGGTCCTCACCCGGGCGGTGGTCACCGCCGCGCTCGCCGAGCGTGACCCGGCCCGGGGTCCGCTGGTCCTGCTCGACCTGGCCGTTCCGCGCGACGTCGAGGAGGGCGTCGCCGACCTGCCCGGCGTCGAGGTGATCGACATCGACCGGATGGCGGCACTGCTCGCCGACGGCCCGGCCGCAGCGGATGCCGCCGCCGTCGAACGGATCGTGCTCGGCGAGGTGGAGGGCTTCCTCACCTGGCTGCGCGGCGCCGACGTGGCGCCCACCGTGGCGGCGCTGCGGGGTCGCGCCGACGACGTCGTCGCCGCCGAGCTGCGCCGCCTGGCCCAGCGCCGCCCCGACCTCGGCGACGACCTGCGCGCCGAGGTGGCCCGTACGGTGCACCGGGTGGTGCAACGGCTGCTGCACCAACCCACCGTCAAGGTCCGCCAGCTCGCCGCCGAGCCCGGTGGTGACCAGTACGCGGCGCTGCTGCGTGAGCTGTTCGACCTCGAGGTGCCGCAGACCTCGCCGGTCGACACCGTCCCGGACGTGCTGACTCCCGACCTCGGCATGACGCTCCCGGACACCGCCCCGGTGTCCGGCACCGACGCCACCGAACCGACCCCACCCACCGGAGGTGCGCGTTGACCGCCCCCCTGCGCCTCGGCACCCGGGGCAGCACCCTGGCCATGGCCCAGTCCGGCCACGTCGCCGAGGCGGTGACCGCCGCCACCGGCCGCCCGGTCGAGCTGGTCGAGGTGGTCACCGCGGGCGACCGCTCCAGCGCGCCGGTGCACCGGCTCGGCGTCGGAGTGTTCGTCTCCGCGCTGCGCGACGCGCTGACCGCCGGGACGATCGACTTCGCAGTGCACTCGTACAAGGACCTGCCCACCGCCGCCGCGGGCGGGCTGCACATCGCGGCGGTCCCGGCGCGGCAGGATCCTCGGGACGCGCTGGTCGCCCGCGACCGCCGGACGCTCGCCGAGCTGCCGTCCGGCGCCACGGTGGGCACCGGCGCGCTGCGTCGTATCGCCCAGTTGCAGGCGCTCGGCCTGCAACTGGAGGTCACCCCGATCCGCGGCAACATCGACACCCGCCTGGCACGGGTGATCGGCCCCGACGCCGACCTCGACGCCGTCGTCCTGGCCCGGGCCGGGCTGGCCCGGATCGGTCGGGTCGACGTGATCACCGAGACGCTGGACCCGATGCTGATGCTGCCCGCGCCCGCCCAGGGCGCGCTGGCCGTGGAGTGCCGGGTCGACGACCAGGACCTGGTCGAGCTGCTCGGAATGCTCGACCACGCACCGTCACGCTCCGCGGTCACTGCGGAACGTGCGTTTCTGGCAACCCTGGAGGCCGGGTGCAGCGCACCCGTCGCCGCCTACGCCGAGCTTGCCGAAGGCGAGACCGGTGATGAGATCTACCTGCGCGGGGCGGTGATCAGTCCGGACGGCACTCGTGACCTCCGGCTGTCCCGCACCGGAACGCCCGCCGACGCAGCGGAGATCGGTAAGGCACTCGCCGCCGAACTCCTCGAACTCGGCGCCGACTCGATCCTCGGCCACGAAGGACACACCGGCCCGGGGACCCAGCAATTTGGGAGCACAGAATGACCCGCACCCGTAAGCCCGTCGGCCGTATCGCGTTTGTCGGGGCGGGCCCCGGCGACCCAGGTCTGCTGACCCGCAGGGCGCACGACGCCCTGGTCGACGCCGACCAGGTGATCTACGACCGGGGAGTCCCGGAGTCGCTGCTCGCCGCCGTCCGGGCCGAGGCCAGGGACGACGCCGAGTTCACCCCGGCCGAAGGTGCGCCGGGAGACGTGGCGAAGGTGTTGATCTCCGCGGCCCGGTCCGGGCTGAACGCGGTGCACCTGGTCGCCGGCGACCCGTTCGGCCACGACTCGGTGGTCAAGGAGGTGCAGGCCGTGGCCCGTACCGCCGCCCACTTCGAGGTGGTGCCCGGCGTCGGCCAGGCCGAGGGCGTGGCCACCTACGCGGGGGTTCCGCTGCCGGGCGTACGTACCGCCGCCGACGTCGAGGACGTCAGCGTGCTGGACTTCGAGGCGCTGGCCGCCGCCGTCGGCCGGGGTTCGCTCGCGCTCGCCGTGGACGCCGGTGACCTCGCCGCCGTCCGGGACGGGCTGCTGGCCGCCGGCGTCGACGGCACCACCGGCGTCGGGGTGACCGGCGACGGCACCGGCGAGACCCAGTACACGACCACGTCGACCGTGGACAGCTTCGTGGCCGCCGCGCTCGGCTTCACCGGCCGGGTGGTGCTCACCGTCGGGGTCGGGGTCGGGCAGCGCGACAAGCTGAGCTGGTGGGAGAACCGCCCGCTGTACGGCTGGAAGGTGCTGGTACCCCGTACCAAGGAGCAGGCCGGTGCGATGAGTGCCCGGCTGCGGGCGTACGGAGCGATCCCGTGCGAGGTGCCGACCATCGCGGTCGAGCCGCCGCGCACCCCGGCCCAGATGGAGCGGGCGGTCAAGGGCCTTGTCGACGGCCGGTACGCCTGGGTGATCTTCACCTCGGTCAACGCCGTACGCGCGGTCTGGGAGAAGTTCGCCGAGCACGGCCTGGACGCCCGGCACTTCGGCGGGGTCAAGATCGCCTGTATCGGCGAGGCGACCGCGGACGCGGTCCGCGCGTTCGGCATCCAGCCGGAGCTGCTCCCCGCCGGGGAACAGTCCTCCGAAGGGCTGCTGGCCGAGTTCTCGCCGCACGACGAGATCCTCGACCCGGTCGGCCGGGTGCTGCTGCCGCGCGCCGACATCGCCACCGAGACGCTCGCCGCCGGGCTTACCGAGCGCGGCTGGGAGGTCGACGACGTGACCGCGTACCGGACGGTGCGGGCTGCGCCGCCGCCGGCCGAGATCCGGGACGCGATCAAGTCGGGCGGGTTCGACGCGGTGCTCTTCACGTCTTCGTCGACCGTGCGGAACCTCGTCGGTATCGCCGGGAAGCCGCACGCGCGCACGGTTGTTGCCGTGATTGGGCCCAAGACGGCGGAGACCGCGACGGAGTTCGGCCTTCGGGTCGACGTCCAGCCGCCGCACGCCTCGGTGCCCGACCTGGTGGAGGCGCTCGCCGCCTACGCCGTCGAGCTGCGCGAGAAGCTGGCCGCCATGCCGGCCAAGCAGCGTCGTGGCTCGAAGGTGCAGGGGCCGACCGCCCTGCGCTTCCGGTAGTCGTCGTTCAGGAGGACCCTTCCATGTCGTACCCCGAGATCCGGCCTCGCCGCCTGCGCCGCACCCCGGCGATCCGCCGGCTGGTGTCCGAGACCCGGGTCGACCCGGCCGAGCTGATCGTGCCGATGTTCGTCAAGGAAGGGTTGTCCGAGCCGCGGGCCATCGCGTCGCTCCCGGGGGTGCTTCAGCACTCCCGGGACTCGCTGCGCAAGGCGGCCGCCGAGGCGGTCCAGGCCGGCGTCGGCGGGATCATGCTCTTCGGGGTGCCCGAACGGCGTGACCCGACCGGGTCCGGCGGCATCGACCCGGACGGCATCCTGAACGTCGCCATCCGCGACGTGGTCTCCGAGGTGGGCGGCAGCACCGTCGTCATGAGTGACCTGTGCCTGGACGAGTTCACCTCGCACGGGCACTGCGGGGTGCTCGCCGCCGACGGCGATGTCGACAACGACGCCACCCTGGCCGCGTACGCCGAGATGGCGGTGGCGCAGGCCGCCGCCGGGGTCGACGTGGTCGGGCCGTCCGGGATGATGGACGGTCAGGTCGGCGTGGTACGCCGGGCGCTCGACGCCGCCGGGCACCAGAACGTGGCGGTGCTGGCGTACGCGGTGAAGTACGCCTCGGCGTTCTTCGGCCCGTTCCGGGACGCGGTGGAGTCGGCGCTGGAGGGCGACCGGCGCAGTTACCAGCAGGACCCGGCGAACCTGCGCGAGTCGCTGCGCGAGGTGGCGCTCGACGTCGCCGAGGGCGCCGACATGGTGATGGTCAAGCCGGCGCTGCCCTACCTGGACGTGGTGTCGGCGGTCCGGGCCGCGGTGGACGTCCCGGTCGCCGCATACCAGGTCTCCGGCGAGTACGCGACTGTCGAGGCCGCCGCCGCGAACGGCTGGATCGACCGGGAGCGGGTGATGATGGAGACGCTCACCTCGATCAAGCGGGCCGGCGCGCAGATCATCCTCACCTACTGGGCGGTCGAGGCCGCCGGTCTGCTCCGCCAGCGCTACTGAGCGAACGCTCCTCCGGCTGCCTCTGCCGACTGCCGTTGCGCGGCCCTGCCCTTTCTGGTTACTTCCTGCCCCCTTGGGCGCCTCTGCCCTTTTGGGTGTCCATGCCCTTTTGCGTGTCCCTGCCCTTTTGGGTGTCCGGGCCCCAGGCGTGCCCCTGACATCCTTTGCTCTGCTTCAGCGGAGGCAACAGTCAGAGCCTGAAACTGTTGCGCCCGTTGAAGCAGAGCAAAGGACGCGCGCGAGGTGCGGCACACCCCCGGATGAGCCGGTTCTCCACAGGTTTATCCACAGGGGTTGAGTGAGCGATTCCGGCCGAGAATCGTGGTCGGATGGCTTCCGCACTCGATCCTCCTACGCCACCGGGCCCGACCCTCGGGCGGTTCCCGATCACCGGCCTCGTCCGTCGGGCCCGCCGGATGAAGGGGCTGGGTCAACGCCAGATGGCCCGGTTCGCCAAGGTCGCACCATCGACCGTGGGCAAGGTCGAGGCCGGCAGTCTGACGCCGAGTCTGGCCGTGCTGGAGCGCCTGCTCGGTGCGGCCGGGCTCTACCTGGTGGTGGTGGACCAGGACGGCCGGATCGTCCAACCGATGGCCGACCGGGAGGACGTCCACGACGGCGCCGGCCGCCGCTACCCCGCCCACCTCGACACGATTCTCGATCCGAAGCCGGGGGAGTGGTGGGGAGACATCTACGGGCTGGCGCGACCACCGGAGACCTACCACCGCAGCTCGGCGGACCGCGAGGCGCGACGTCGGCGCAGCCAGTGGGAGGTGCGGGTCGCGCGGCATCGGCACCTGCCACCGCCGCCGATCATCCAGGAGTACTACTGACAACGCGAACGGCCCACCCTCCGTGGAAATCTGGAGGGTGGGCCGTCAGCGCCAACGATCAGTCGTCGTTGCTGATCGTTCCGGTCGCCAGCGGGTCGGCCAACCGCAGGCCGGGCACACCGGCCACCAGCAGGGTCAGCTTCTCGTCCGACTCGCGCCTGCGGTCGCCGCGCACGGTCACCGGGAAGGCCACCGACGTCTCACCGGCGGGTAACACCTTGCAACCGGCGTACGCGTCGAAGTCCGAGCCCACCTGCGCTGTGAGACCAACGGCCGCGGCGCAGAGCAGCACCGGCTGCGACAGCGGCCGGGACACGGTGGCGGTGAAGACCATCTGCCGGGTGCCCTGGTCGCCCTCGACGACCGTGGTGTCGGCGACGCTCAGCGACGCCCGGGAGCGGAACCGGGCCACCTGCGGGTCGTGATCGCTGGAACCCCGCGACCCGTCACCGGTGAACTCGGCCGGCCAGTCGGCGTTGACGTGCGCCGCCCGCACCTGCACCAGATCGCCGTAGAGCGCGTCGTTGACGAACAGGTGGTCGAGCGTCTGGGCCTGCCCCTCGAAGCTGTACGAGTAGGCCGAAGCCGGCACGTCCGCGACCAGGGTGTCCCACAGGTTGTGCAGGCCAGCCTCGTACAACGGGGCGAGCTGGTCCGACGGCGTCGGCTGTGCGCCCGTGGCGATGGGATCGTCCGGCCGGGGGAAGACGTTCAGGTCACCGCCGTAGACGACGCGGGCCGACTGATCGGCCGCCTCGATGGCGGTGACGATCGCCGCCCCGTAGCGCGCCTGCTCCCGCCGCTGCCCGATCCGGCCGTCCGGACCGGACGAGTAGTGATTGCTGAGCGCGTACAGGGTGAACCGCTCGGATGAGCCCGGTGCCGCGGCAACGCTGAACTTGCCCAACTGGGGTGCTCGCGTGAAGACGTTGTTCCCGTCCTTGCCGGTCGACGTGTCCACGTCGGACGGCAGCACCGCGTTGAGCGCCTTGGGGTTCTGCACGTCGGCATTGCCCGGCAGACCTGCGGCGCGGTACTGCACGGTCGGCGTCGAGCCCAGCAGAGGGTCGCTCGCCGTCGCAGCCGCCAACGACAGCCGGTCCGTGCGGTACAGGAACGCGGCGGTGATACCGCGGGCGTCCGCGCCGGTCCGGTCGTAGGCGGCGGCGTACGCCGGCCCACCGGCCGCCGCCACCGCGAGTGCCAACTCCTGGACGCTGTCCGGAGCGCCGTCGGCGTTGTTGGTGTCGCCGCAGGCCAGCGTCGCCCCGGAGACCGTGCAGATGTCCTGGTCCTCGGCCTCCTGGACGAGGATCAGATCCGGTGCGTGCAGATCCTTCGCGATCTGGTCGGCGAGCGACGTCAGGTGCTGGCGGTAGTCGGCCTCGCTGCTCGGCACGTAGTCGAACGGCGGGGTGACACCGGTGCAGCCGGCGTTGCCGGTGAAGTCGCAGCCGTCGAACGGGTCGTCGCGGTAGTCGTACAGGTTCTCGACGTTGTACGTGGCGACCGCGACCTCCTGTGCCCGGTCGGCCGGCTTCGGCGGGTTGTTCTTCGACGGATCGGCGCCGGCGTCGAACTCGGCCCGCTCGACCTGCACGCCGTACTTCTCGAACGAGTAGTAGACGCCGCCCACCGCGTCCGCGCGCAGCGTGTCGAAGGTGTGCGCCGGCGGGAGCAGCGCGGTGCTGTCACCGGCGGTGGCCTTCACGCCCATGCTTCCGAGCAGCACCCGCTGCCCGTTGCCGTCGTCGAAGCGCCGGGTCGGGTCGTTGTCCAGCGGGTGCGAGTCCCGGAAGACCCGCCGGGCGTACGGGTCGGCACGGTCCAGCAGCGGATCGTCGCGGTCGACGACCCACAGCTCCGAGTCCGCCGTGGACGAGAAGACGTCCCGGCCGCTCACCGCGCCGCTGCCCGCGCGTACGCGCAGTCGGGCACCCTCGTGCCGCTCCCACCAGCGCTGCGCATCGGTCAGCTCGACCGGAGGCGCCGCGTTGGTCACCGTGACCGTCGTGTCCACGTCCAGGCCGGTGGCGATCCGGCGGACCAACGACGCGCCGGACAGCTGGGTGAAGTTGTAGTACTCCGACACCCGGGCCCGGAGCACCACCTCGTCGCCGACCGTCGGGACGTAGCCGCCGACCAGGGAGGTGAACGCGCCCATGAAGACGAAGATGCCGTCGGAGCTGGTCGGGTCGCCGTCGGTGTCGCCGCTGCGGCTCTGCAGGAAGAATCCGTTCTGCTCCGCCCCGGCCGACGTCCGGGCCAGCGTCCGCTGGGTGATCACGCCCCGGACGTCGTACATCGTGCTGCTCGTGCCGTTGCCGCTCGCCGGTGCGAGCGGTGAGCGGTCGGCGGGGCCGGCCTCGGCGTCGGTGGTCGGGCCCTGCACCTCGCCGACGGTCAGTTCCCGGGTCACCTGCACGGCCAGCGCGCAGGTGGCGGTGTCACCGCCCGCGTCGGTCGCGGTCACGGTCACGGTGTACGCCCCGGCGGTGAGGTCGGCGCTCACGCTGACCGTGGCGCGGGCCGTGCCACCCGCCTCGCCGGCCGGGGTGAACGCGGTACGGGTGATCGAGCCGCTGGCCGGGGCCGGGCTGACCTCGGCCACCGCCAGGTCGACGATCGTGTCGTCCGGGTCAGTGGCGGTGATCTCCCGACTCGTCGCCGTCCCCGACGCGGTGACCAGTGGTCCGCCGCAGGTCACCGTCGCCGGGACGTCGACCGGTCCACCGCCGTCCACGGTGTGCGAGCCGAGCCCGTCGAAGGTGTCGACCGGCAGCCCGGCCCACTGCGCGGCGGGGTCGAACGCGTCCGACGGGTCAGTGTCGCCCGCCGTCACCGAGGGCAGCCGGCGCAGCGTGTTGTCCGCCGTGCTGGCCGTGCCCGTGCCCCACTCGGTGCCCGGGTCAACGCCCACCTGACCGATCGAGTCGAGCACGGTGGTGCCGCGGCGGAGCACGATCGCGTCGTCGCCGTTGAACAGACTCGCACCGGTGGTCTGGTCGGCCTGGGCGAGGATGGCCGCTGCGGCCGAGGCGCTGGCGAACACGAAAGCGTCCCCGGCGGCGACGGTCCCGGTCAGCGCGATCGTGGTCGCCGTGGTGGAACCGTTGAAGTAGAGCTGGAGCTGGTAGCCGCCCGCGGTGAGGTCGACGGGAGCGCCGGTGCCGTTGAACAGCTCGATCGCCTTGTTGTTCGACGAGCCTTCGACGTACTCGGAGATGAAGAGGTCGGTGGGCGCAGCGCTGGCCGCGGTGGGCGTGACGCCGAGGGCCGTGACGGTCACTGCGGCGGTGGCGATCGCGAGCGCGGCTGTCGTGCGGCGCGGGCGCATAGGGCCTCCACGATGGGTGGACGGGGTCAACGCACGTTAAGGGGCGCTGCTGTCCACCGTCCATCCCCTAGTGGACACTTTCGTGAATTTCCTCAGCGTGGCGGATCGAGGCGGTGCACCAGCTCAGCGACGTCGACGCTGTATTCGCACCAGTCCCGGTCGGGCCGGTAGCCCAGCTCCGCGTTGACCTTGAGCAGCGCCTCGTTGGCCTGCGCGTTCCAGGTCTGTACCTCGATCAGCTCCGGCTCGGCGGAGCGCAGCTCCAGCAGCATCCGAGCCTTGAGCGCCCGGTCGATGCCGTAACCCCGGTGCTCCTGCGCGACGATCGTGTCGTACTGGTCGGCGCGGGTCGGGTGCTGCGCTGGCACCACCACCTCGGTCAGCCCGGCCACCTCACCGCTCTGCTCGTGCCGGGCCAGCACGATGTACGGCTTCATGCCGCGCCGGTGCAGGGTGTCGAGGCTGTCCCGCAGGCGCTCCGGGTCGTAGGAGCTGGGACGTAGCTCGCCGTCGTCGACGTCACGAACCTCGGCCTTGGCCCGCGCGTACGACTCGATCAGGTCGTCCGGTGGGCCGCCCGGGTAGAACCCCAGCTGGTAGCCGGCGCCGATCCCGGTGGCCATCTCGGTCAACTCGGCCCAGTCGACCGAGGTCAGGTCGAGTACGCTGCGCGTCTCCACGTACTCCCGGGTGAAGCCGAGCGACTCGTAGAACGCCACCGCCGGCGTGTCGCCGACCACCTCGACCCCGATCGACCGGAAGCCCTCCTGGTAGACCCGGCGGGCCGCGCGCAGGACCAGGTCGCGGCCGAGGCCGCTGCGTCGCGCCGAGGGGTGCACCAGCACCTCGAGCACCCCGATGTCACCGAGCAGGAGCACGTGGACCTGCCCGAGGACGGCACCGACCTCGGCCGCGGCGCTCGGCTCGGCCTGGGCGAGCCAGGAGATCCGCCGCTCACCGGGCATCACCTCGGCCAGATACTCCCGCAGAGAGGTCTCCCGCCACGGCGGGTCCTGCGGCAGGTCGGCCGCCAGCACCGCGTTCAGCGTGGTCAACAGCGACGCGATCTCGGCGGAGGACGCGGTCCTGGGGTCCCACTCGCGCACCATCACCTGTCTAGCTTGCCGCTAACGGCTGCCCGGCGGAAGTGCCCGGTCCTCCAATGTACGCGGACGATCACATTACGGGCGGCTGGCCCGTCCGTACCGGTCAGCGGTGTCGTAGACGGCCTTGGCGTACCGCCGCACGTCGTTGTACGACAGGATCGCGTTCCACCAGTCGCCGGGGATGCTGAGGTTGCGGCCACCCTTGCAGAGGTAGTTGCCGGCCGCCAGCGCGGCGTCGTCCAGGTCGTGCGGGTCCTTGACCCCGTCCTGGTCGGCGTCGGCGCCGATCTCCTGCCAGGTCGTCGGGATGAACTGCATCGGCCCGATCGCCCGGTCGTAGGTGCTGTCGTTGTCGAGCGCCCCGCGGTCGGTGTCGATGATCCGCATCCGGCCGCCGTTACCGTCCAGCGGCAGCCCGATGATCTGGGGCAGGGCCTTGCCGTCGGACCCCAACCGCGCGCCGTTGGCCGAACCGTGCCCGGACTCGACCTGACCGATCGCGGCCAACGTCGTCCAGCTCAAGGCGCAGCTCCGGTTGGTCTGGGCGAGCATCAGCTCCGCGTACCCGTACGCCTGCATGGCGGCCGGCGGGATGCCCACCCTGGCACCGACCTGCTGCGCCCAACTGGCCAGGGCGTCCGACGGACGACCGCCGAGGGTGGGCGCGACGGCCGGCCCGGTCGGCATGCCACCGGTCGGGAACGCCCCGGTGGGTAGCGCGCCGGTCGGCACCGCGCCCGTCGGCACAGCCCCGCTGGGCAGCGGACCGGTCGGCCGTGGGTCGAGCGGCAGCGCAGGTGGCACGGCCACGGTCGGCGCAGCCGTGGCGTCGACGGCCACCGGCTTGGACCCGCGGATGGTCGCCGGGACGAGCAGCGCTCCCGCGGCGGCGGTCGCCGCGACCAGGGCCAGCAGGAAGACCCCGGGGACGGTGAGCCGACCGCTGGGTCGGCGGGACCACTCCCGGGTCGCCCGGGCGGCGGTCACCGCGGCCTGGCGTGGCGGTGGCAGACGCACGGCGTGCGCGAACGGCACGCGCCGCCGGCGACCAGGCGTGATCACCGGTACGACGGCGACGCCGTCCACCTTGGTCGCCGTCAGGTCGGTGGGGCTGGCGCCCGCCGCGACTGTCCCGTCGCCGGTGTCCGTGCCGCTGGTGCCCGCAGTGGCGGTGTCCGTGTCGCCGGTGTCGGCAGTGGGGACGTCCGCGGTGACGGCGTCGGCCGTCGGGGCGGTCGGCGGTGTGGTGGTGTCCGGGGCGGGCTCCGCTGCGGCGCTGTCGCCGGTGGCGGCATCGTCCGGCTGGTCGCCGGTGGCGGCATCGTCCGGCTGGTCAGCGACCGGGGCGTCGCCGTTCGCGGGGTCGGCGGTCGTGGTGGCGTCGGCTGGCGTCGGTGTCGCCGTCTTCGATTCGGTCGTGCCGCCGCGCAGCCAGGGCCGGCGCGGGCGAGGGATTGCCGCGGACACCGGATCGGGCGCGGCGCCCGACTCTGCCAGCGGCCCGTCCAGCGGCGCGGCCGGTCGAAGCGGTTGCACACGCGTCTTGTCCTCGCCGTCCACCACCCGTCGAGTATCACTCATGTCCCGACAGGCGTCAGGTCCACGTACCCTGGTGGCATGCCCCGGTACGAGTTCCGCTGCCGCGCCTGCGGCGACACTTTCGAGGTCAACCGCCCGATGGCGCAGGCCGGAGCGCCGGCCACCTGCCCGCAGGGTCACGCCGACACGGTCAAGCTGCTCTCGGCGGTGTCGGTCACCGGTCGCGGCGCCGGTGGCACGCCGACGCCGGCCGGCGGCGGTTGCTGTGGTGGTGCCTGCGGCTGCTGATCCGGCGGTTTCGGCGGCAGACTCGTGGATCGGCCTTGCCGGGACTGGGTTCGAGTGGCACCTTGAGGCGGCACCTGCCCGGCCGTTCTCACGATGCGTGACCGCTCGGACTCAGGCAGCATGAACCCGACGTCACGGGCGGAGGTTCCTCGCATGTCGCCACGGATCCAGCTCCCGAGCGGTTGGGTGACCTTCGTGTTCACCGACATCGAGGGCTCGACCCGGCTGGCTCAGTTGCTCGGCGCGGACTACCGCCCGGTGCTCGCCGAGCATCGGCGGTTGCTGCGTCGCACCCTGGCCGCCACCGGTGGTGCCGAACTGTTGACCGAAGGCGACTCGTTCTTCCTGGCCTTCGACGACGCGGCGGCGGCACTGACGGCCTGCCTGACCGCCCAGCGGGCGCTGGCGAACCACGACTGGCCGACCGAGGAGGCCGCACCCCGGGTGCGGATGGGCCTGCACACCGGCTACGCCGAGCCCCGCGACGGGGAGTACGCCAGTCCCGAGGTGCACCGGGCCGCGCGGGTGGCGGCGGCCGCACACGGCGGCCAGGTGCTGTGTTCGGCGTCGACGGCCCGCCGGGCCGACCCGCTGCCACCGGGCGCCACCCTGCTGGACCTGGGCCTGCACCGGTTGCGTGGCTTCGACGACCGGGAGCGGCTGTTCCAACTTGTCGCCCCCGGCCTGGAGCGGCAGTTCCCCCGCCCGCGTACCGCCGACGCGGTGGCGCACAACCTGCCCACCCAGGTGACCTCGTTCGTCGGGCGTCAGGTCGAGCGCGCCGAGCTGAGTCAACTGGTCGAGCGGTACCGGCTGGTGACGGTGCTGGGCGCGGGCGGCGCGGGCAAGACCCGACTCGCCGTGGAGTTGGCCGCTGGAGTTGTCGAGACGTACCCCGACGGGGTCTGGTTCGTCGACATCGCCTCGGTGACCGACCCGGGGTTGGTGGCTTTCGCGATCGCCGCGGTCCTGGGGCTGCGGCCCGAGCCGGGTCGCCCGATGCTGGACACGCTCGTCGAGTACGCGGCGGCTCGGCGGATGCTGGTCGTGCTGGACACCTGTGACACGCAACCGGCGGCCTGCGGCGAGGTCATCTCGCGGCTGCTCTCCGGCGGGGGCGACGTGCGGGTGCTGGCGACCAGTCGCGAGTCGTTCAGCCTGCCCGGCGAGGTGGTGTGGCGCATCCCGCCGCTCTCGGTCGACAGGCGCGCCGACGGCGCGGAGAGCGACGCGGTGGCGCTGCTGCTGGATCGTACGGCGGCGGCGCGTGGCGGCCGGCAGCCGGAGCCCGCCGAGTCGGCCGATCTGCGGCGGGTGGTGCGGCGGTTGGACGGGCTGCCGCTCGCCATCGAGTTGGCGGCCGCCCGGCTGCGGGTGCTCTCCGTGGGTCAGCTCGCCGAGCGGCTGGACGACGTCCTCGGCACGCTGGACGCCGGTCGGGAGGACCCGGAGCCACCGCCGGTGGAGCGGGGCTGGTCCGGCAACCAACAGGACACCGTGGACCTGGTCGCGGCGGCGATCGGTACACCGCCGCCCACCGCGGCGAGCAGGGCCGTGCAGCGGTCGGCCACCGAACGCCACCTGACCATGCAGGCCACCGTGACCTGGTCGTACCGGACGTTGGGGCCGCGGGCCGCGCGGCTGCTGCGCTGGATGGCGGTCTTCGCCGGGCCGGTGGACCTGCCCACCGTCGAGTGGCTGCAGGGCGACGACCCGCTGGATCCACTGTCGGTGCTGGTGGACAAGTCGATGGTGTTGGCCGAGCCGCGTGCCGCCGGCAGCTCGTACCGGATGCTCGACCCGATCCGGGCGTACGCGGCGCGGCGGCTGGCCGAGGCGGGGGAGGAGCAGGCCGCCCGGGACCGGCATGCGGCGTGGTCCGCGCACGCGCTGGAGCGGGCCCACCTGGGGCCGGACGGGCGGCCGGTGACGCTGTCGCTCTACACCCTCGATCCGCTGGCCGACGAGCTGCGGGCCGCCCTGCGATGGTGTGCCACCGGCGGCAGCGCCCGCGCCGGTCTCCGTCTGGCGGGCGGGCTGGACCAGTGGTGGCGCGAGCGCGGGCTGGCGCGGGAGGGCCGGCTCTGGCTGTTCCGGCTGTACGGGCGGATCGCCGAGACCGGCGAGCGGATTCCGGACGCGGAGCTGGCGGCGGCGTACCACATGCACTCGCTGCACGCCGGCGCCGACGGCGAGTTCGCGGAGGAACTGCGCTACTCGCAGCGGGCGGAGGCCGCCGCCCGGCAGGCCGGTGACGCTGGTCTGCTGGCCCGGGTGCTCGCCGGCCGGGCCGCGCCCCTGGTGGACATGGGTCAGTTCTTCGAGGCCGAGCGGGTCTGTCGGGAGGTCATCGACTGGGCGCACGGGCAGGAGGTGGTCGGCGAGGCGCTGTTCGCGGTCTTCAGCCTTGCCGAGCTGCTGTGGCGGCGGGGCGCGCTGGGGGAGGCGGCGGACCTGCTGGGAGCGGCCCGTCCGGTGGAGGCCGCCCGTCCGATCGAGCGGGGTCGGCGTTCGGTGGACATGCTGCTCGGGATGGTCGCCCTGGCCCGGGGTGACGTGATCGCCGCGCACGAGCACCTGCTGGTGGCACTGCGCTCACGGATGGGGCACGGCTACCACGGCCGGGCCTGCGACACCCTGAACGCCATCGCCGTGCGGTGTGCCCTCGGCGGGGACCGGGTGACGGCCGCGCGGCTGTTCGGCGCGGCGCAGGCCACCCGGGCGAGCATGCGGGCGACCCCGGGCATCTACGGCGGCTACTGGGTTGACCAGCAGGCCGAGCTGCGTTCGCTGATGGGCGACGTGGCGTTCGACGACGCGTACGCCGAGGGTGCCGAGCTGAGCCTGGACGAGGCGGTGGCGCTCGCACTCGACGTGGAACATCCGGATCTGGCAGCGGACTCGACCCGCTTCAGCACCGAACTGTCCCAACCCACCCAGTCCCAACACCCAGCAACAAAAACCGAACACGCCTAACCCCGCCCCTCTGGTGGGTCGATCATGAAGTTATTGCCACGACACGCCGCGCGGACGGGCAATAACTTCATGATCAACGGGTCGAGTCGGGTGGGGTTAGGTGCGGGCTTGGGCTTCGGCTTGGGCCTTCAGGCGGGCGGCTCGGTCTATGTCGGCCTGCTGGACTGCGGCTACCGAGCCGAAGATGTGGACCGCCTGGTAGTACGTCCAGGCCAGGCTGTAGCAGGCCGGGCGGACGACGGTGTTGTACGTGGCGCAGACCCGCTTCAGGTCCGCGTAGAGGGCGCTGTCCAGGCGGGCCTTGTTGGCGGAGAACTGGCCGACGGCCTTGTAGTTGCGGTAGCCGAAGTCGTGCCGGTAGCAGCCCAGGTTGAAGGTGAAGCCGAGCGGGTTGTCCGGGCTGGACGAGCAGTAGTCGGTGGACCAGACGAAGTTGTACTCGGCCCAGGGCGCCCGGTTGACGCGAGCGCTGTTCCAGGAGTTGTAGCTGGACGCGCTGGTCTGGGTCCAGCTCGACAGCACGGACAGCTTCTGTGCGGGGGTGACGGCGGCGGCGGGGGAGGCGATGGCGAGGGTGGCGAGCAGCGCGAGCGCGCCCGAGGTGAACAGGGTGGCGAGACGTCGGGGCACGGGTTACCTCCGCGGGGTCTGCGGTGGGACGGAAGTTACCGGCGGGTCACCGGATGTCGACAAGTTTCGATCAACTGATCAGCTTGCCGGTATGTGCCGCGCGAACTATCGGTGACATACGCCGAAACAGACGAATGCCCCGGGCGCGCGGGCACCCGGGGCATTCGGCGGAGCTGGTCAGCGCAGGAGGAAGGCGGGCGGGCCGGCCGGGCTCTCGTTGGCCGTCCGGTCCAGCGCGGTCAGTCGGTACGTGTAGCGCCGACCGGGCTCGACCGACGTGTCCACCCAGGACCTGGTGTCGCCGGGGGTGGCCCGGACGGTGTCGACCAGGTGGGTAGCGTCGGAGGTGGCGCACTTTCCGGGCAGGGTGGTGCCGTCGAACCGGTAGATCGCGTACGACGTGGCCGTGCCGAGTGGACCCCTGCCGTCGGCGGGCTGACGCCAGGTCAGCCGCACTCCGTCGGCCTCCCGGGTGACCCTGGTGACGACCGGCGGGAGCAGCGGCTTCGCCGGCAGGTGCGGCATGGTCGGCACGAGGGCCGGACGCGAGTAGTGCTCGGCCGCGTAGATGTCGGTGGCGCCGAGCCGGTTGGCCCGCACCTGGACGGCCGAGAAGTGCACGTTGCCCTGCACCTCGGGGTACGACCGGTTGAGCGTCAGGTGGTCGGACAGCTCACGCGGGTTCTGCCAGTACGGCCCGTACGCCGGATCGCCGCTCTTGTAGTCGGCTTGGCCGATGTAGAGCTGCACCCGGGTGCCGCGTACCGTCTCGGCCCACCACGGCACGAGTCGCGCGTAGTCGGCCGCCGGGTACTGGCCGATGTACCAGTAGAGCTGCGGCACGACGTAGTCGATCCACTCTTCTTTGATCCACTTGCGGGTGTCGGCCGAGATGATGTCGTACGACTGGCTGCCGGTGGTGTCCGAGCCGAGCGGGTCCGCGGTCCTGTTACGCCAGATGCCGAAGGGGCTGACACCGAACTTCACCCACGGCTTCGCCGCCTTGATCCTGCCGTTCATCTCCTGGATGAGCAGGCTGATGTTGTCCCGCCGCCAGTCGGCCCGGTCGGTGAAGCCCCGGTTGTACGCCGCGAACGTGGCGTCGTCGGGCACCTGGTAAGTGCCGCTGGGGTAGGGGTAGAAGTAGTCGTCGAAGTGGACGCCGTCGATGTCGTACTTCGTGACCGCGTCCATCATCGCGGTCTGGACGAACTCGCGGACCTCGGGAATTCCGGGGTTGTAGTAGAGCCGGCTGCCGGCCACGCCGGCCGGCGGGTAGGCGAAGGTCCAGTCGGGGTGCTGCCGGGCAGGGTGCCCGGGGGCGAGCTGGCTGAGGTCGGCGCCGGCGCCACCGGGGGCCGGCATGGAGACACGGTACGGGTTGAACCAGGCGTGGAATTCGAGGTTGCGCCTGTGCGACTCGTCGACCAGGAAGGCCAGCGGGTCCCAGCCGGGGTCCTGGCCGCGCACGCCGGTCAGGTACTCCGACCACGGCTCGTACGGCGAGGGCCAGAGCGCGTCGGCGGTGGGCCGGACCTGTACGACCACGGCGTTGTGGTTGAGTCGTTCGGCCAGGTCGAGCAGTTTCCGGTACTCGGCCTGCTGGGCGGCGATCCGGTCCGGGCTGGTCTGGGACGCCTTGCTGGGCCAGTCGATGTTGACCACCGACGAGATCCACATCGCCCGGAACTGCCGCTTGGGGGTGGCCGGGTCCGTGGCGCAGGTGGTGGCGCTGGGGGTGGCGTTCGCGGGGGTGACGGCGACGAACGTGCCGAGGAGGGCTGTGACCAGCCCGGCGACTCCGAGTCGGGTGGCTTTCATGCGGTGTGTCCCTTCGGTGGGGCTCCCGGATGTTTGCACGGTGCGCGGCAAGATTCGCCGCTGATGTCCACGTTCCTGGTAGGAAATTTTCACACTCTGGGCATCGCCGCAAGAGTTCGTGGTTGACCAATCCCTCCGCTGGGTAGCAACGCCGGTCACCGACCGCCACCGTGGTGGTCGCACGGTGGGAGGGGTGAGCGCATGTCCGTGCTGCGAACCAAACCGATCAAGGACGTCATAGCCCAGGGCGACGCCGACGGCAGCGACGGCGGGTTAGGGCTGAAGAGAAGGCTCGGTGCCCTCGACCTCACCGGCTTCGGCATCGGCATCGTGATCGGCACCGGCATCTTCACGCTCACCGGCATCGAGGCGCGCGACAGCGCCGGACCGGGTGTGGTGATCTCCTTCGCCATCGCCGGCGTGGTGGCCCTGCTCGCCGCCCTCTGCTACGCCGAGCTGGCCTCCAGCGTGCCGACCGCCGGCAGCGCCTACACCTACGCGTACGCGACGATGGGCGAGATCGTCGCCTGGATCATCGGCTGGGACCTGCTCCTGGAGTTCGCGCTCGGCGCGGCCGTGGTGGCCCGCGGCTGGTCCGGCTACCTGGCCGAACTGCTCGACCTGCCGACCCGGTGGTTCGGCGAGGAGGGCAGCGTCGTCAACGTGGGCGCCATCGCCATCGTGCTGATCCTGGGCGTCGTCGCGATCGTCGGCATCCGGGAATCCGCCCGGATCACCAACCTGCTGGTGCTGGTCAAGGTGGCGATCTGTGTCTTCGTGGTGGTCGCCGGCCTGTTCTTCGTCAAGGCCGCCAACCTCACCCCGTTCATCCCGCCGGCCGAGCCCGCCGGCAGTGGCGACGACGGCATCAAGCAGCCGGTGACGCAGGCGCTCTTCGGGTTGGAGCCATCGGTCTTCGGCTTCGTCGGGGTGCTCAGCGCCGCAGCGGTGGTCTTCTTCGCGTACACCGGCTTCGAGGCCGTCGCCAACCTGGGCGAGGAGACGCGCAAGCCCAAGCGGGACCTCACCCTGGGCCTGCTCGGCACGCTGCTGATCTCCACCGTGCTCTACATCGGCGTCTCGTTGGTGGTCGTCGGCATGGTGCCGTACACCGAGATCGACAGGGGTGCCCCGATCGCCTCGGCGTTCGAGTCGGTCGGCGCCGGCTGGGCGGCGACGCTCGTCTCCATCGCCGCGGTCGCCGGCCTGACCAGCGTCATCCTGGTCGACCTGGTGGCGATGGGCCGGATTGGCTTCGCCATCGCCCGGGACGGCCTGATCCCGCCCTCGATCGCGGCCGTGCACCCGCGCTGGGGCACCCCGTACCGGATCTCCGCGATCATGACGGTGGCGGTCGCGCTGCTGGCCGGCTTCCTGCCGCTCTCCGCCCTGGCCGACCTGGTCAGCATCGGCGCGCTCTGCGCGTTCGTGCTGGTCTCGATCGCGGTGCCGATCCTGCGCCGCAAGCGCCCGGACCTGGAGCGGCCGTTCCGGGTGCCGTTCTCGCCCGTGCTGCCGATCGTGTCCGCGCTGGCCTGCTTCTACCTGATGCTCAACCTGTCGGTGGAGACCTGGCTGCGGTTCCTCGCCTGGATGCTGCTCGGCGCGGTCATCTACTTCGGCTACGGCTACCGCCGCAACCGGCTGGCCCAGCACGAGCCCGCCGTCGCCCCGGCGCCACGCGAGCCGAGCGCCTGACCCCCTCCGCACACCACGAAGGCCCCCGCCACGCGGGGGCCTTCGTGCGTGCCGGACCACTTCTGCAACGTTGTAGAGCGGGGTAGGGTGCGCTGGGTTACATCGGGGAGGTTGCGGGGTGCGACACAGGCTCAAGGACGTGGCCGAGCGGGCCGGCGTCTCGGTGAAGACCGTCTCGAACGTGGTGAACGGCTACGTGCACGTACGCCCGGACACCCGGGCCCGTGTCGAGGAGGCCATCGCCGAGCTGAACTACCGGCCCAACCTCTCCGCCCGTCACCTGCGCAAGGGGCGTACCGGGGTGATCGCCCTGGCCGTGCCGGAACTGGACATCCCGTACTTCGCCGAACTCGCCCGCCACGTCGTCACCGCCGCCGCCGAGTACGGCTGGACCGTGCTCATCGACCAGACCGGTGGGCGGCGTGAGCAGGAGCGAGTGGTCGCCTCCGGCATCAGCGACCACCTGATCGACGGGCTCATCTTCAGCCCGCTGGCGCTCACGGCCGAGGACCTGGCCAGCCTCGACGGCACCCCGATGGTGCTACTCGGCGAGCGTGTCGACCACGGGCCCGCCGACCGCGTGGTGATCGACAACGTCACCGCCGCCCGGGAGATCACCGAGCACCTGATCCAGCTCGGCCACCGCCGGATCGCCGCGATCGGCTCGCAGCGCACCGACGAGGGTGCCAGCGCCCGCCTGCGTCTGGCCGGCTACGTCGAGGCGCTGCGCGCCGCCGGCCTGGCCTACGACGAAACCCTCGTGGCGCCCGCGACGGCCTGGCACCGCGCCGACGGCGCGGCCGCGATGCGCGGCCTGCTCACCACGGGGGTACGCCCCGACGCCGTCTTCTGCTTCAACGACACGTTGGCCCTGGGCGCCCTGCGTGCCCTGCACGAGGCCGGCCTGCGCGTGCCCGAGGACGTGGCGGTGGTCGGCTTCGACGACATCGAGGACGGCCGGTTCTCGGTCCCCACGCTGAGCACCGTCGCCCCGGACAAGGAGCAGATCGCCCGGCTGGCCGTCGAACTCCTCGCCAGTCGCCTGGACGGTGACCGCAGCGCCCCCGCCCGGGCGCTCAAGGCGCCCTACCACCTGGAACTACGCGAATCCACCAGGGCCTAGTCGAAGAAGCGGGCCAGGTGGGAGTTCGGGGCCGGCTCGGCATCCGCCGGGAGGGGCGTCAGGTCGGCGAAGATCGACGCGCCGTCGCACCCGGCGTGCAGCGGGTACCACCGGGGGGTGCCCGGTGGCCGGAGCTGACAGATCCCCTTGAACGTCTGCACGTCCATCAGGCGGACGTGGGTCGGGTCGGCCACCGCGTTGACGTGGCCCCACCAGGGGCTCATGACGTGCAGGACACCACCCGGTCGGAGCACCCGGTGACACTCGTCGACCAGGGGCAGGAAGTCGATCAGGTGCTCCAGGATGTGCACCGCGAACAGGACGTCCACCGAGTTGTCGGCCAGCGGCAGCGAACCGGAGAGGTCCGCCACCGCGTCGACCCCCGGCGCGGGGTAGATGTCCAGCCCGAGATTGCCCGACCACTGCTTGGTCGGGCCGCACCCGAGGTCCACCACCACCGGTGCCCGTCCGCCGACGCCGACCTTGCACCAGACGCCGTAGACGCCGGCCAGCCGCCCCACCAGTTCCCGTACCCGCCGGAGGTCCGCGGGCTCGGCGACCTCCCCGCTCAGGTGGGCGACCCCTCGGTCGAAGCGCACCTCGACCGCGAGGTCGCGCAGGCGGTCGTCGTGCCGGACGTGGTCCGCCCACGCGAGCGCGAGGGACTCGTCGATCAACCCCAGCCGTTCGGCCGAGGGCGGAGTCTGTGCCAAAGCGACCATTCGGGCCACCTCCCGCCGCGCGTTACCCGCCTACGCGCCCGCTATTCCCCTTCTCGCCGTCGCGCGACTGCCGACGGGCGTGTCGGCACCTCCGAGGCACCTGCCTGTTGAGCGTGATGACTGTGCGGCATCAAGATGCCGCACAGTCATCACGCTCACTGGAGTGCGCGGTCCGGTCCGGGCTCGCGCTCCGGCTCGGGCGTGCCGTGCAGGTCAGCCCGACAGCGTGCGACGACCGCCGCGCATCCGTTGGCGGGGCGGGGGGTCGGCCGGCTTCGGCCGCTTGAGGTGGTACCGGTGCAGTTCGTGGTTGCCGGGCAGGGACGGGTCCTCGCTCATCGCGACCAGTTCCCAGCCCTGGTCGCCGGCCCGGTTGAGGTGGGCCAGCGCGGTGTCGCCGTACGGCGTCACGTCCACCATCGAGCCGTCCGGGCCGTACCAGACGAAGACGACCTCCCAGCCGAGGTCGTTGGTCGCTGCCTGGCGGCGGCGGACCAGCAGGGCGTACTCCCACTTGAGCATGGCGTCATTCTCACCCCGCGCTGGCCTGCGGACCGGCATCAATCCTCGGCGATCCGCCCGCCGTCGACCCGCAGCCGCCGGTTGGTCTCGATGGCGGCCAGCATCCGCCGGTCATGGGTGACCAGCAGCAGCGTTCCGGGGTAGCTGGCCAGCGCAGATTCGAGCTGTTCGATGGCGGGAAGGTCGAGGTGGTTGGTGGGCTCGTCCAGCACCAGCAGGTTGACCCCGCGCCCCTGTAGCAGGGCCAGCGCCGCGCGCGTCCGCTCGCCCGGTGACAGGGTCGCCGCCGGCCGCGGAACGTGCGCCGCGCGCAGGCCGAACTTGGCCAGCAACGTCCGCGCGTCCGCCGGCGACATCTGCGGTACGGCGGCCTGGAACGCGTCGATCAGCGGTACGTCACCGAGGAACAGTCCTCGGGCCTGATCCACCTCGCCGACCACCACGCCCGGCCCGAGCGATGCGGTGCCCTCGTCCAGCGGCAGCCGCCCCAGCAGCGCGGCCAGGAGGGTGGACTTTCCCGAGCCGTTCGCCCCGGTCAGCGCCACCCGGTCCGCCCAGTCGATCTGAAGGTTGACCGGCCCGAGGGTGAAACCTCCCCGGCGTACCACCGCATGTCGGAGCGTGGCCACGACGGCGCCGGCGCGGGGCGCGGCGGCGATCTCCATCCGCAGCTCCCACTCCTTGCGGGGCTCCTCGACCACCTCAAGGCGTTCGATCAGCCGATCGGTCTGCTTGGCCTTGGCGGCCTGCTTCTCGCTCGACTCGGCTCGCAACTTGCGGCCGATCTTGTCGTTGTCCGTGGCCTTGCGGCGGGCGTTCTTCACGCCCTTCTCCATCCAGCCCCGCTGAGTGCGGGCCCGCGCCTCCAGGCCCGCCTTCGTGTCGGCGTACTCCTCGAAGTCCGCGCGGGCGTGCCGCCGCGTGACCTCGCGCTCCTCCAGATAGGCCGCGTAGCCGCCGCCGTAGTGGTTGACCTGCTGCTGCGGCAGGTCCAGCTCCACCACCCGGGTCACCGTGCGGGTCAGGAACTCCCGGTCGTGGCTGACCAGCACCGTGCCGGCCCGCAGCCCGGTGACGAACTCCTCCAGCCGCTCCAACCCGGCCAGGTCCAGGTCGTTCGTCGGCTCGTCGAGCAGGAACAGGTCGTACCGGCTGAGCAGCAGCGACGCCAGCCCGGCCCGGGCCGCCTGGCCGCCGGAGAGGCCGGTCATCGGGTGGTCCAGGTCGACCGCGAGTCCCAGGTCGGCGCTCACCTGCTCGGCGCGTTCGTCCAGGTCCGCGCCGCCGAGGGCGAGCCAGCGCTCCAACGCGTCGCCGTACGCGTCGTCGGCGCCGGCCGCTCCCGCGGTGAGCGCCTCGGTCGCCGCGTCCAGCGCCGCCTGCGCGGCGATCACCCCGGTCCGGCGGGCCAGGAAGTCACGCACCGTCTCGCCCGGTCGCCGCTCCGGCTCCTGCGGCAGGTGCCCGACGCTCGCCGTGGGCGGACTGAGTCGCACGGTGCCGGCCTCGACCGGCAACAACCCGGCGAGGGTACGCAGCAGCGTCGACTTCCCGGCGCCGTTCGGCCCGACCAGGCCGACCACGTCGCCCGGGGCGACGACCAGGTCCAGTCCGGCGAAGAGTGGGCGGTCGCCGTGCCCGGCGGCCAGGTCCTTGACGATCATCGTGGCGCTCATCAGGACGGCAGCCTATCCGGCCGCCCGCATGAGACCGGTCCCCAGCGGGCAGACTCCATGACGTGGTGACCACACTGGCGATCGACTGCGGTGGCGGCGGCATCAAGGCGTCGGTCCTCGACGAGGCCGGCACGATGCGCGCCCGACCGTTGCGGGTGCCGACCCCGTACCCGCTGCCTCCCGTCCTGTTCGTGCGGACCCTGCTGGACCTCGGTGGGCGGCTGCCCACGGCCGACCGGCTGACCGTCGGTGTCCCCGGGATGATCCGGCACGGCGTGGTGGTGGCCACCCCGCACTACGTCACCCGCAGCGGACCCCGGTCCCGGGTCGATCCGGACCTGCTCGCCGAGTGGTCCGGCTGGGACGCGCGCGGTGCGCTTGCCGAGGCGTTCGGGGTGCCGGCGCTGGTGCTCAACGACGCTGAGGTGCATGGGGCCGGTGTGGTCGCGGGTACCGGTTGTGAACTGGTGTTGACGCTGGGGACGGGGCTGGGCAGCGCTCTCTTCGACGGGGGAGTCCTCGCGCCGCACCTGGAGCTGTCGCACGCGCCGGTGCGCTGGGGCACCACCTACGACACGTACGTGGGCGAGCCGGAGCGTCGCCGACTGGGCGACGCCTTCTGGTCCCGCCGCATCCGGCAGGTCGTGGACGGGCTGCGCCCGGTGTTCCGGTGGGACCGGCTCTACCTGGGCGGGGGCAACTCGCGGCTGATCCGACCGGAGCAGCTGGCCCGGATGGGCGACGACGTGGTGGTGGTGCCGAACACGGCCGGGATCGTCGGCGGTGTACGCGCCTGGGAGCTGTCCGCCGGGCGCCGGGACGCCCGAACCTGACCCTATTTCGACCGGGGGAACAGTCGCCAAACGCCGAGTGTTGTGCCAGCGTCGGAACAGGTGACGGCGCGACCCGAGGAGGTGGGCAGATGGATCTTCTGGCGGACTACCGACGGGCGACCATGTTCTTCGAAACCGGTGACCCGAGCGGAGCGGCCCGACTGCTGGAGCCGATCGTGGACGCCGAGCCCGGCAACGCGGCCGTCCGGCAGTTGCTGGCCCGGGCGTACTTCCAGTCGGCCCAGCTCAACCGGGCCGAGGAGCAGTTGCGGGAGCTGGTCGACCGGGACCCGAGCGACCACTACGCGCACCACGTGCTGGGCCGGACGCTGGAACGGCTCAACCGGCACACCGACGCGCTGCGGCACCTGCGGATCGCCGCGGCGATGTACGCGACCAACGACGACTACCGGATCGCCCTGCAACGGGTCGAGACCCGCGTGGGCGGCACGCGCTGAGCACGGAGCAGGCGGTGTACGAAGGGGCGGTCCCACGGGACCGCCCCTTCGTCGTCGCGCAGCCCTTCGTCGTCGGGCCGTCGGGCCCGGCGACACGCGTGCCTAGGATGGCGGACATGGGACCTGACCGGCCGGGGGCTGCGGCATGAAGCTCAAGCTGGACCTGCACGAGATCTTCAACAAGGGCCAGGATATCGACCGCGCCCTGCGCGGGATCATGGACGAGGCGGTCGCCAAGAAGGCCACCCTCGTCGAGATCATCCCGGGCAAGGGGTCGGGGCAGCTCAAGAAGCGTGTGCTGCGATTCCTCGACCAGAAGGACGTCAAGCAGCTCTACCACCGGGTGGAGAAGGACTCCAAGAACTTCGGCCGCCTCTTCGTCCACTTCCGCTGGAAGTAGCTCAAGCCGCCGAAGCGACCGCGTGTCACGACCCGCCGGTCTGAGCCTGCTTCAGCGGGCCGCGCAGCCAGCGATCGGCAGCGGCATGACTGCGGAGGCGAACTACGGGAAGGTCCGGACGCCGGGCCGCCAGGGCCTCGATGCGCGCGGCCGTCTGTGAATGCGTGTTCCACGCCCAGCGAACGATGTGCTCGGGGTCGGTGAACAGGGTCCAGAGCGGCGGCTCGACGTTACCGTTCCAGAGCCGCCGGCGTCGAAGACGACGGACGGCGGTCCGCCGGACGACCTGGCGCATAACGGTGATCTTCGGCAGATCCAGCCACACCAGCAGGTCCGCGAGATCGGCGAGGTGGGCGCGAATCGCCCTGTACTGCCACTCGGTCACCCAGGAGGGGCCGGCACTGAAGCGCCGTACGTCTTCTTCGAAGGAGGGACGTCTGGTCCACGAGGGCCCGTGGAAGAGGCCGTCGATCTCCACGTGCGGCGCCTGCAACGAGATGGCGATGCGGGAGGCGAGGGTCGTCTTTCCGGCACCCGAGGTACCGGCCACCAGCACGCGGCGCGGACGGCACGGCAGGGGATCGGCGGCGTCCAGGTGCGGCATGGCAATGAGGGTAGTTCGACCGGATCGGCGACCCGTATCGCTGGACGCCTTGGTGTTCCTCAAGGGCGGTCTCGATGAACAGGAGCGCTCCGTCAGCCCCATCGACGGTTGTGGCTACCGAATGGCGTTCAACGCGTCGCGGAAGTCGGCGGTGGCCTGCTCGCGGGGGTAGCGACGGTGAAGTTCGACGTCAACTTCACCGGCGACGAGCAGCAGCGAGGGCAGGGAGCGGCGCGTAGCGGCGAACGCCGCCACCCCCTCCTCGACGGCCCGGTCCAACTCGCCAGCGCGCAGGGCTGTGGCGGCGAGAGTGAGTCTGGCTTCGGCAATCCGCATGGGTGACCGCTCGGTGCCGTCCGATCCGGTGCCGAGACGCAGAACCTCGTTGGCGTAGTGCTCGGCGAGCGTGTCATGTTCGGCGAGGCGATAGGCGTCCATCGCGTAGAACAGCCATTTCCCGGGATCGACCTCGAAGTGGTTGTCGGGCCGGTCGGGCGAACCGAGGTCGTCGAGCAGCCGCCGACCCCGATCGAGCGCCGTTCGCGCGCCCTCAACGTCGCCGAGTCGTGCCAGCGCTTTGGCTTCCTGTGCGATCAGTTGCACCCCCACCCGCTGTCGACCGGCGGCTTCCTGCCCAGCTCGGGCGGCAGTCAACATCGCCCCGTGCCGGGACTGGGTGAGTGCGAACCACGCCGTCATCTCCCACGCCCAGCCGGTGATGCCGGCGTGACCGGCCTCCTCGCCGAGCTGATGAGCGGCAGTGCGGGTGGCCTCGGCGCTGGCGCGCATGCCGAGGTCGTATTCGACGCAGCCGATCAGCAGCGCGAGCCAGCCCGCGCACACCAACAGTTCACGGTGCTGCCGTAGCCCGGTGGGTCGCTGTAGCAGTCGGGCGACCTCGCGCAGCCAACCCTGACCTTCGGCGCGGAGTTCCCCGGCGTCGCGCCACCCGTACTGGCAGCACAGCTCGGTCACGGTCGCCCGCAACGTCTCGATGGTGGCGGGGGCGGTGTCGCTGGCGTGCATTCGATGTAGCAGCTCGACGGTCTCCGACGGCCGGGTGTCGGAGGCAGCGGCGATGTCCAGGGCGGCGCAGGCGATCAGCTCCCCACGAGCGGCCAGGACGTCGTCGATCCGACGGGCCAGATCCTCACCCGGTCGTCGTCGGCCGTTCTCAAGCCGTGAGAGGTGACCCTTGTCGGCGGGCAGCAGCTCGGCGAGAGCGGCCAGGCTGAGCCCGCGCGCTTCCCGCGCTGTCCGCATTCGGGCGCCGAATGTTGGCATGTCTCGCCCCTCCCGCCGGAGTTGCCAGGTTGCCGGTGCGCATTGGCAACGCGCAACCCGTCGACCGATGTGAGCGTACCGCCGCACGGTGTATCGGACGCGTACGCGCAGTGACGGTGGGAGGCGTGGTGGCAGTTTGGAAGCGGTTCAAGAGCTGGTGGAGCAGGCGGAGTCAGGTCCAACTGGACGTGACCGGAGCAGCGACCTGTTACCCACAGCGGTTCGGCGCGTACGGGATCACGGTGGGGGACGGCAACCGCGACGGTGGGCGGGCGGCTCGGTGACGGCTGGAGAACGGCAGACTGCACGGGCCAATCGGGCTGAACGGTCGGTGTCAGCGCTCGATCGCCGGATGGACGGGGAGCACCTGCCACGCCGGCCGCAGTGGCACTGCCAGACATGTGCGGCAGACACGCCCTGGCCGTGCCATCCCGCGCGGGTGCGCCTGGCCGAGGCGTACGGGCGGGACCGCATCGGCCTTTCTATCTACGTCAGTGGACTGCTCTTCGTCATCGTCGTGGATCTGCCCGAGGTGGCGCCGGCAGGCGACGGGGTCATGTTCTACTCCGACTGGGCGCACGGTCACAGGCTGGCGGTGAGGAGGCCGCACACGGCCAGCGGGAGCACCGCGCTCAGGGTGCCCACCAGGGCCTGTCCCAGTCGGACAACTCGCATCAGCCGCCGGGCTTACCGGTCGGGGGCGGGGGACCCGCGGTGACGAACCGGACCGTCGGTTTCAGCTCGGCGCAGAGCTTGCGGGGAAAGGCCGGAGCCGCCTTGAGGACCGCGTCGCACCCACCCGACGTGGTCCTGGCGACGGTCGACCATCCGGCCGGCTCGTTACGCAGGAAGTAGCGCCGTACGGCGGTGTCCACCTCGCATCCGGGGCGCGGCTCGACGCCGCACGACGTCGGGTCGTCCGGCACCGTCATGATCAGCCAGTTCCCGTCACAGGCTTCGACGTGGCCCTGCGAGTGGCGGGACACGTCCATTCCCCGTACGGCCGCACGCGTCCAGGTCGGATCGCAGCGGTCCTCCGGCGGCTTGCAGCCAAGGGTCTCGTCACACCGGCTGTACGCGCCGTTCTCCAGCGCCCACGTCTTCTGGTTGAGCGACAGCGAGCGGTCGCCGATCGGCTCCGCCGACGTGAGGGTCACCTCGGCGTTTGCGAAGGTCGGGCAGGCGCCGACGACGGCGGACCCGGCCGATTCCTCCACGATGTCGGCGAAGATGACGCCGTTCTCCTCGGTCTGGTTGTCGACCCGCACGTTGCGGGAGCAATCATCGCCACCAGCGAGCGCCTTGACCTGCACGGTCACCGTCCGGACACCCGGACCGGGCGTCACGCCGCTCACCTCGGCCTGGTGGGTGCCCCATTCGGCGGACGCGCTCGGTACGGCGTCTTCGGGCCGTGTCTGCGGCGCCGCACAGGCAGCCACTCCCGGCGCGATGGCAGTCAGCAGGCAGAGAGCGGTTGCGAGCCGGCGCATGACTGGCATCCTGCCCGACGGTGCCACGCTTTGCGGTCCCGGCCACGTGATCCACTCCAGTTCGGCGAACTGGGGGTATCCCCGCAGCAAGATGGCCCCAGTTCGACGATCTGGAGTCGATCATCCGGCGCGGAGGGCGGGCACGGCCGGCGGCCGAGGTGCGGGCTTGCGTGTGAGTCAGGCGTCGGTGCGGGAGGTGTGCGCGACCGGTCGTCGTGACCAGCACTGCGGGCGCTGCCGCACGGCCAGCTCCAGCGTGAGGTGGTCGGACTCGATCATTTCCCGGGCTATTCGACGCGCCATCTCCAGGCGGTCGACGTACGCGTCAAGATCGGTCGGGCCGGCGCCAGCCATAATCGAACTCCTCGTCCGCAATCGAACTAGTCGCATCATCTATCGGATCGAGAGCCATCACCATTCTCCGATCGGTGGATTCGATCCGCCGTACGGCTCTGCGTGTCGTACCCCCGGTTGGGCCGATGGTAACGGCACGTCCGCCACCCGGACCGGGATCTGCCGAATGTGTGCACGAGATGCGTCGGGGTCAATGGTGGGGTGCGGATTTGCTGCCGGTGGCTACATTGCACGGTGCGCGGATCGGGGGGCGCGACCTGTCGGTGAGGGATCTTCGACACGAAAGGACCGCCGTGCGACAAGCGAGCAGAACCGATCCGTTGTTCGTGGCCGTCGAGTCCGAAACGATCACCCGCGCGGACGTCGCCGGTCTCGTCGCCGGGCGGATCGCCGCCGTCCGGGTGCCGGGGCTGCTGTCCGCCGCCCGCTGCCACGCCGTCACCGCCGCGCTCGCCGACGCGGAGATGGACCGTTACGACGAGAGCCGTGTGTTCCCCGCCGTTGCCAAGTTCGGCCCGGCCATCAACGACCACCGCGATGGTGGTGACCTGCGCGAGGACTACTGGGAGGCCGCTGAGGCCGCCGAGAAGGGTTGGGCCACGCTGGGCCTGCCGGACGCGCCGCGCGAGTTGTGCCTGGCCGCGTTCCGGGCCGCCTGGCCGGACGTGTCACCCGGGCGGCGGCAGGGGCGTCAGATGCACGTCGGCATCGTCCGCGAGATCAACGCCGGCCTTCAGGTGCACTTCGACGACGCGGTCCGGGAGTACGCCGGTCGGCTGCTGGACGCCGAGGTGGTGGCCCAGTTGGCGTTCAACATCTACGTCCAGGTGCCGCCCGCCGGTGGCGAGACGGTGCTGTGGCGTCGCCGCTGGCAGCCGGACGACGAGGACCTGCGCATTCCCAGCGGGTACGGCTATTCAGAGGCGGTGGTCGACGGCGTCCAGTCGTTGACGTTGCGGCCGACGTTGGGAGAGGGATTCCTGTTCGACCCGCGCCACTACCACACGGTGCGTCCGGCAATGGACGGTCGGCGCATCTCCGTAGGATGTTTCGTCGGGCTCACCGACGATGGTCGACTGGCTCTCTGGTCGTAGTGAAGGGCGTTTCCCCATGGTGGACAGAAGTGACGTCGAGGCGGCCGCGGCGCGGGTCGAGGGGCGGGTCCGTGAGACGCCGGTCATCGCGGTCGACGGCGCTGACCTGGGCGTTCCCGGGCTGCTCAGCCTCAAGCTGGAGCTGCACCAGCACACCGGGTCGTTCAAGCCGCGCGGCGCGTTCAACCGGATGCTCCAGGGGTCGCTGCCGCCCGCCGGGGTGATCGCCGCGTCGGGGGGCAACCACGGTCTCGCGGTCGCGTACGCGGCCCGCTCGCTGCGCGTACCGGCTGAGGTCTTCGTGCCGGTCACCGCATCACCGGTGAAGGTGCAGCGGTTGGCCGGCCTGGGGGCGCAGGTGCGGCAGGTGGGCCAGCACTACGCCGAGGCGTTGGCGGCCAGCACCCAGCGGGCCGCCGAGACCGGGGCGCTCGTGGTGCACGCCTACGACCAGCCGGAGGTGGTGGCCGGTCAGGGCACCGTGGGGCGGGAGTTGGAGCGCCAGCTCGGGGCGGTGGACACCGTGCTGGTGGCGGTCGGCGGCGGTGGGCTGGTGTCGGGCATCGCGACCTGGTTCGACGGGTCGGTGCGTGTCGTCGCCGTCGAGCCGGAGCAGATCCCCACCCTGCACACCGCCCTGAAGGTTGGTCGGCCGGTCGACATCGAGGTGGGCGGTATCGCGACCGACTCGCTGGGCGCGCGCCGGATCGGCGAGATCGCCTTCGACACCGCCCGGCGCACCGGCGTGGTCCCGGTGCTGGTGCGCGACGACGACCTGGTGCGCGCACGTCGACTGCTCTGGTCGGAGCTGCGGATCGCCGCGGAGCTGGGTGGTGCCGCCGCGCTGGCCGCCCTGGTCGGCGGGGCGTACGTGCCGCAGGCGGGGGAGCGGGTCGCGGTGATCGTGTGCGGTGGCAACACCGATCCGAGCGACCTGGGCCCCTCCGCGCCGCACTGACAGCTCACTCGCCGTTGCGCAGGCGGCGCAGGGCATGTTCCACCTGGAGGGTGTCCAGGTGGAAGTCCCCGAGCAGCCGTCGGCGATCGGCCAGCAGTCGCTCGTACACGTCGATCGCCTCGTCGACCCGCCCGTCGAGCAGGAGCACCACGGCGAGGGTGGCCCGGATGGCGAGCACCTCGCTGCGGTCGGCGTGCCGGGGCGCCACGGTGGCCAGGGTGGCCCGCAGCTCGGCCTCCGCCTCGCCGAGGCGACTCTGCTCCTGCATGCACCGGGCCAGCGTGTGCCGAGCCTGCCAGGTCTCCGGCTGGTTCGACGGCCACAACCGGTACCGGACCTCCAGGATCGCGTGCAGCATCTCCTCCGCCTCGGGGGCGCGATGCTGGGCGAGGACGGCCAGCGCCAGGCTGTGCCGCACGACCATGGTGTCCCAGTGCTCGGGTCCGCGTACCTGGTCCTCCGCGGCGACGATCTGTCGCAGCTCCGACTCGGCCTCCGGCCACTGCCGTTGCGCCATGATCGCCTTGGTGAGCTTGTGCCGGCTGGCGAGGGTGTCGGGATCGTCGCTGCCCAGCACCTGGGTCCGGTCGGCGATGACGTCGCGGAGCACCCGGTCGGCCATCTCCGGCTGGTTGCGCTCGAGCCAGGTGCGGCCCAGCTCGTGCCGCAGCGCCAACACCTGCGGCCGGTCCGGGTCGTGGTCGTACGCGGCGCAGCCCCGCACGATCGGTTCGAGGATGTCGAAGGCCGACCCGGGCAGGCCGACGGCGATGAGGTAGCGGGCGGTCAGCCTGGTCAACTCCAGTGCCCCGCGTACCGTCTCGGGGTCGTGCTTGTGTTTCTGCGGCACCAGGTATCCGCGGACGGCCTCGACCAGGTGCGGCACCAGTACGTCCCAGTTGGACCAGGCCGCCGAGTCGTCCGGATTCTGGCCCCCGGTGGCGGCGAGCAGCAGCTTCATGACGACGCTGTGGTACTCGGCGATCTGCTCGCGGACCTCGTCGCGGTCGCGGAACATCGCGTGCACCAGTGGGTGCAGCGACAGCACGTGCGCGAAGGCCGGGTCGGTGACGTCCTCCTGGACGTCGAAGTCGACCAGGGCGAGGTCGCCGATGCCCTCCAGCACCTTGACCCGCTGCCGGGCGGTCAGTCCTTCGAACAGGGGCGACCCGGCAAGGATGGCCGGCTTGAGGACCGCCTCGTAGGGCACCGGGGAGACGCTCAGGCAGGCCAGCACGTTGAGCAGGGGCCGGCTCTGTTCGAGCTGACGGCGGGCCAGCAGGTCCAGTGAGATGTCGTCGACCTCGCGGACGATCTCCAGACCGAGCGATTCGTCGAGGTCGACGTCGGCGGCGTCGCGCGGCGAGCGGAACCGCCGCTCCACCGCGGTGCGGTAGTCGGCGAAGGTGGTGATGGTGGAAGAGCCGCGCCAGACCGGACTGGCGTTGACCGAGCGGAGGTAGTTGCCGGCAGCGCGCAGGGCCAGGGGCAACCCGCCCAGCTCGCGCGCCAGTTCGCGGGCGTCGTCCAGGCCGCCGGCCTGCGCGCCGGCCCGGTCGATGAGCACCTGGGCCCCGGCGTCGGCGTCGAGCGGGCCCACCTGGTGCAGGGTCGACCAGGTGCCCCAGGTGGCGCGGTTGCCGTCCCGGGTGGTCACCAGGACCATGCCGTCCTCGGCCTCCGGCCTGCGCAGCCAGCCGGTGCCGTCGGCGAGCACCCCGTCGGTGGGGCCGAGCGTCGCGGGCTCGTCCGCGCTGTCGAAGATCAGCAGCCAGGGCTGCTGGGCCTGGTTGAGGTAGCGCCAGACCAGGTCGGTGGCACTGATCATGCCGGACCACGCCTGGTCGACCTGACTCTCCGACGCGCCGAGTTGACTGACGACCTCGCGCATCCCGGAGTTGAGCCGGCCGGCCTGCACCCACCAGACGGTACGACCGTCCGCCCGTGCCCGACGGGCGATCTCCAACGCCACGTGGCTCTTGCCGGAGCCGCCCATGCCGCACAGGATGTGCACCGCCGGCCGGTCCCCGTCGGTGTCCGCCGGATGCAGGATCTCGTCGATCAGGTCGTCGCGGCCGTGCAGTGGGCTGTCCAGGCGCCCGAGTGGTGGGTCGACGGAGACGCGACTCGGTCGGTCGTAGGCCGGCCGGCGCACGCCCGCATCCTCGGGTGGAACGTCCGCAGTCAATGCGGTCCCCCTTCGGTGGCGAAATTGCGGCGCGGCGGGTGGCATAAAGGATCATGTCCACTGAGTGGACATTCGGAGGGGTCGTCACCCGCCCTACGTCAACCGCAAGGGTATCCACCACCGTACCGACTTGCACACTCTCCGTTTAGGCCGCCCGGCTGACCGGAATCGACATGACGAATTCTATTTCGTCGTTCATTCGAACCGATCTGCCGGGCTCGATGCTCGCGCGGCGCATCCACGATGGACACATGAACTGGTTGCCGTACGACGATGTGGCCGACTGGGGTTCCGTTCCGGACTGGTTCGGCGCGCTCGGCTCCATCGCGAGTGTGCTCTTCGTGTATCTCGGTCTGCGTCGGGAGATCCGTGCCCGGCGCGTCGACGAGATGCGGGTCCGGGCCACCCAGGCACGACTGGTCTCGGCGGTCACCGAGATTCGCGGCAACGCGGTGCTTCGGGTGACCGTGGCCAACGAGAGTGACGCGCCGGTGCTCGACGTGACGGTGGTGCCACGACTCGTGTCGTCCGAGGCTCCGGACGACCCGCCCGTCGACCTCGCCGGAGCGAAACAGGTCCGCCGGATACACGGTCGGGAAAGCGCGCAACTGTTCGTCACCGTCACCGGGGAGCACCGGCTGCACGCGGCCACCGACACCGTTCTGGTGGAGCTGACCTTCACCGATCACGACGGAAACCGCTGGCGGCGTATCGGCGCCGGTCAACCCGAGCCGGCGAGCTGACCGGAACGCGAATCCGACCACGGTGGTCCGGCGGCGCGAATCAGCCGCCGGACCACCGGTTCGTCTTCCTCAAATGGGATAGGTGCGCGCGACGGCCAGCATCTCGGAGCTGTGTGATCCGACGACACCGACGGCCGGCGGGCGGGGCCGGAAGCCGGGCAGCGCGTCCAGCCCGTCGCTGGCGTCCATCGCCCGCAGCGCCACCTGCGCGGTGATCGTCCGCAGCGTCAGCGTGACCTCGACGCCCTCCGGCGGCGGAGCGTGGAACACCAACCCGAAGCCCCACCTGCCCGCGCGGGGCTCCACCGGCACCGACCGCCCGGCCACCTCGGCGCGCAGCACGGTGGCGGTCGCCGTGTCGACGTGCAGGGTGGCGAGCCGGACCGCCCGCTGCGGGGTGAGCCGCAGCCGCAGCGTCCGCTCACCGCCGGCGCTGGTGTCGCCCAGCACGTCGAGCTTCGGCGCCGGCAGGGTCGCCGCCGGGGCCGGACCGACCCGCAGCTCACCGTCGCCGAGGCCGGGGAAGTCGTCCGCAACGCTGGCGACCCCGTCCACGTAGCCGTCCGTCCACGGCTGCGGGTCGGCCTCGTGGCTCAACCAGCGGGCCTGCCCGGTGCCGGCGTCCAGGGCGTACATCAGATGGGTGGGTGCGGGATGGGCGGCGTCGAAGCGGTCGACGGCCAGCCCGACCCCGGCGAGCACCACCGCCGCCACGGCGGCGGCCCCGGCCGGCAGCGCCGCGCGTCGCCGGGCCCGCAGCGCCACCAGGCCGCGCTGTCCGCCGGCCTGCGGGTGCAGCAGGTCGACCACCGGCAGCGCGGTCAGGCCGAGCAGCACCGCGACCAGCGCGGCCACCCCGCCCATCGCCATCCCGAGCGCGGGGAAGAGCAGGACCACCGTCGGCAGGAGGATCACCACACCGACCGCGGCGGCGGCGGTCACCGCCACCACCGGCCACGGCCCGGTCTGCCGCGTGCGCAGCGCCACCAGACCGCCGAGGGCGCCGGCGAGCGCCGGCAGGGTGGTGAGGTACGCCCCGCCGGGCACCGCCACGGCGAGCAGCACCCCGAGCAGGGCCAGCCAGGCCAGGCCGCCGACGGCCAGCGCGGCCGGGCCGATCCGACGGCGGGTCAGCGCGTACCAGGTGAACAGAATGGCGGTGGCGAGCGCCAGCACGGCCATCCGGTACCAGACCGGACGGTACGGGTCGAGGAGTTCCGCGTACCCCGGCCGGATCGCGGTGATCGCCAGCCAGAGCAGTTGGGCGGCGACCGGCGCGACCACGATCGGCACCAGAGCGAGGCCGAAACCGGCGACCAGTTGCCCTGTGCTCGCCCGTCCACTGCGGCGGGTCCGCCAGCCCAGTGCCGCGACCGCGAGCACCGCGAGCAGGGCCAACGGCAGGACGAGCCAGCCCGGGTAACGGGCCAGCACACCCGGCAGCGGGAAGTAGGTGGCGTCGTGTCCGGAGCGCAGGTCGGTCAGGTCGACCGCGCCGAACTCCCGGGCCAGGCCGAGCGCGTTGTCCCCGTGCTGCTGGAGGCTGCCCCGGTCCATCGCGGCCGGGGTGTCCAGCGGGGTGTGGTAGATCGCGCCGCCGTCGATGTACGCCGAGTTCAACCCCACGAACCTGTGGTCCAGGAAGGCGGTGAAGTCGGTGTCGTTGGGCAGCGCCCGGTAGATCTCCACGGCGAACGAGGTGCCCACCGGGTGCGGTGCGGCCCGGCCGAAGACGTCCACCAGCTTCGCGTTGTCCTTCGACGTCTCGAACATGATCACCGGGCCGGTGGCACCGCGCGCCTCCAGGTTGAGCACCACACCGCCGTCGGCGGCGAGCGGGTGACTCGCGGCGAACGCGGCCGCACCGCAGAGGCACGCCTCCTCGGCGTCGGTCAGCACGAAGACGACGTCGTTGCGGGGCCGGGGGCCGGTGGACAGCGCGCGGGCCACCTCCAGGATGGCCGAGGTGCCGGCCGCGTCGTCGTTGCCACCCGGCCCGGTCTGCACCGAGTCGTAGTGGGCGACCAGGAACACCCGGCCGGTCGGGTCGGTGCCGGGCAGCCGGGCGACCACGTTCCGTACCCGGGCCACTGTCGCGCCGCCGGCCGCCCCGCTGAGCTGGCCGGCCTCCGGCGCGACGGTGTCCTGCACGTCCGTCTCCAGGCCCAGGCCGCGCAGCTTCTGCTCGACGTGCGCGCGAACCTGGTCGTTGGCCGGGCTCCCGGCGACGTGCGACCGGGCCGCGATCACCTGCACGTCCGCGTACGCCCGGGCGGCGCTGAACTCGTCCGCCGGCGCGTCCGCCGGCCTCGGCGTCGGGGTGCGCAGGTCGAGCAGGCTGCCGGCGCCGACGGCCGCCAGCGCGACAAGCGCCGCCGCGGCGGCCAGGAGCCGCCGACGCGGTCGGGTCAGCGCACGGTCGGCAGGGGGTACGCCCGGACCGGGCCGGAGCGGTACGTCCGCCGTGACGGGGGTGGGGGGTGCGCCCATCCGAACTCCTCGAGGGTGGTGGGGCGTGGGGGTTGCACCATCCTGCCCGTCGATGCTTCGAAAAGGGGACGGCCGGGCGTCCACCGATCTTCCGCCTCTCAGGGGGTGCCCGGCCGTCCGCTGTGCCCCCGGTTCTCCGGCCGGCAGTGATCCTGCCCATCCCCGCCCCGTGCCGCGGTCATCGTGTTGTGTGCGACCGTTGTCTAATACAGGATCAGCAGGGCACTCGGAAGGAGCCCGACATCACCAGCGAACTCCCGCGTCTCGCGGCGGTGACCCGGCCGCACCGGGGAGGTGGCCTGGCCGGCTCCCCTGTCGTGCCGTACCCGCACGGTGGCCTGGCGCGGCACGCCAACCTGCCGCCCGGCGAGCGGTTGCGGGTGCTGTTGGTGGAGGACGACGAGGGCGACGCCTTCCTGGTCGGTGAGCTGCTCGCCGAGACGAACTCGATGATCGACCTGGTGGTCGCCACCAGCCTCAGCGAGGCGCGGCAGCGGATCACCGGCGTCGACTGCGTCCTGCTCGACCTGGGCCTGCCCGACGCGCAGGGGCTGGACGGGCTGCGCCAGGTGCTGGAGATGTCCAGCGGGGCCGCCGTCTGCGTGCTGACCGGCCGCTCGGACGAGCACATGGGCATCGTCGCGGTCGCCGAGGGCGCACAGGACTACCTGGTCAAGGGCCAGGTCGACGGGGTGCTGCTGACGCGGGCGCTGCGCTACGCGGTCGAGCGCAAGCGCGCCGACGTCAACGCCCGCCGGCTGCACGAGGTCGAGCTGCGTCAGGCCGAGTCGGCGCGACTCGAACGTGGTCTGCTGCCCCAGCCGCTGATGACAACCGACCAGGTGGCGGTGCACACCTTCTACCGGCCGGGTCGGCACGCCGCACTGATCGGCGGAGACTTCTTCGACGTGGTGCAGACCCGTCCGGACCGTCTCGACCTGATCGTCGGGGACGTCTGCGGGCACGGGGTGGACGAGGCCGCGCTCGGTGTGGAACTGCGGGTGGCCTGGCGGGCCCTGGTGCTCGCCGGGGTACCGGACGACGAGGTGCTGCCCGCACTGGAACAGGTGCTGATGAGCGAGCGCCGCCTTCAGGAGATCTTCGCGACGGTGGCCACCGCCCGACTCGACCTGGACGCCAACCGGGCCACCGTCCGACTCGCCGGGCACCCACCGCCGCTGCTGCTCTCGGGTGGCCGGGTCGTCCCGGTGCCCGCGCCCGGAGGCCTGCTGCTGGGCGTACGACCTCGCCGGCCGATCGCCTACGACCTGGAGTTCGACACTGATGACTGGTCCCTGTTGATGTACACCGACGGCCTGATCGAGGGGCGGGTGGGCGTCGGCAACGAACGGCTCGACGTGCCGGGCCTGAGCGGGCTGCTCGACGAGCCGGCCAACCGGGAGGTGTCGCTCCCCGAGCTACCGGCGTGGCTGGTGGGTCGGGCCGAGCAGATCAACGGTGGCCCGCTCGCCGACGACGTGGCGATGCTGCTGGTCAGCCGCGGTGGTGGCCGGTGAGGCCGGTGGTCGGCGGCTGGAGTCTGCGCCGCCGCGTCATCACGCTGCTCACCGTCGTGGGTGTGCTGCTGATCGGTCTGGCCGTCGCGGAGGCCGCCGTGGCCGCGCGCAACCGCACCCAGATCGACGCCATCCTCAACCAGACCGGGCCGCTGCGGGTGCAGTCGCAGGAGCTGCTCAACGCGGTGCTCGACCAGGAGACGGCGGTCCGCGGGTACGCGGTCAGCGGTGACCTGGCCGACCTGGGTCCGTACGAGGCCGGGCTCGACCAGGAGAAGGCCACCGTCGCCGCGATGCGTGCCCTGCTGCACGACTATCCGCAGATCGGCCAGGAGCTGCGGACCGTCGAGGAGAGGTCCGCGCAGTGGCGGCAGGCCGTCGCCGAGCCGGTGATCACCACGACCGAGCAGGAGGGCACCCGCGCCGGCCAGGCGTTGGTCACCGAGCAGGCCCGGCAGCGGTTCGACCAGGTCCGCTCGGCCGTCGGTGACCTCCAGCAGGAGATCCTGGCCGCCCGGGAGCGGGCCGCCGCGGACGTCCGCGAGAGCAGCAACGTGCTCGTCGTCCTGCTGATCGTCGCGGCCCTGGTGGTCGTCGTGGCCGGCGCGGTGCTGCTGCTCTCGCTGGACCGGATGGTGGTCCGGCCACTGACCGGGCTGGCCACCCAGGTCCGCGAGGTGGCCGAGGGCGACTACCAGCACCGCATCGCCACCGTCGGCCCGCCGGAGTTCATCCGGCTCGGCGACGACGTGGACGCGATGCGCCAGAAGATCGCCTCCGACCTGGCTGAGGTGCGGGAGGCCCGCGAACGCATCGAGTGGGTCAACAGCCAGCTCCAGAAGCAGGCCGAGGAGCTGACCCGGTCCAACCGTGACCTGGAGCAGTTCGCGTACGTGGCGTCCCACGATCTGCAGGAGCCGTTGCGCAAGGTGGCCAGCTTCTGCCAGCTGCTCCAGCGCCGCTACGCCGGGCAGCTCGACGAGCGGGCCGACCAGTACATCGCCTTCGCGGTGGACGGCGCCCAACGGATGCAGCGTCTGATCAACGACCTGCTCGCGTTCTCCCGGATCGGCCGGCTCACCACCGGCTTCGTCGAGGTCGACCTCAACAAGGTGATGGGCGACGTGGCCGGCCAGACCGAGGCCGCCCGACAGTACGCCGACGCGGAGCTGACCTGGACCGAGCTGCCGGTGATCCGTGGCGAGGAGCCGCTGCTCACCAACCTGCTGGCCAACCTGGTCAGCAACTCGATCAAGTTCCGTCGTCCGGACGTGCCGCCCAAGGTGCACATCTCGGCGCGGCTGGTCGACGCCGAGTGGGAGATCAGCTGCCAGGACAACGGCATCGGCATCGAGCCGGAGTTCGCCGACAAGATCTTCGTGATCTTCCAGCGGCTGCACTCCAAGGACGCGTACCCGGGCACCGGCATCGGGTTGGCGATCGTCAAGAAGATCGTGGAATATCACGGCGGCCGGGTCTGGGTGGACACCGACGTACCGGAGGGCACCGCCATCCGGTTCACGCTCCCGGCGCGCCCGGAGGACGTGGAGGCGGCTGCCGCCACCGACCCCGCCGAGCAGCCGCAGGAGGCCACGGCGGGGTACACCACGCCGGCGGACGAGGCGTCTTCCGCGCAGCCGGAGGACCCTGCCGGGGCGGACCAGCCGGACCGGGCCGACGGGCCGCCGGAAAGCGGTAGAACGGGTGACATGAGGGAGACGGTGGGATGACCGCGCCGGCGGACGGCAAGAGCCCGATCGAGGTCCTGCTCGTCGAGGACGATCCGGGTGACGTGTTGATGACCCAGGAGGCGTTCGAGGAGCACAAGCTGCGCAACCGGCTGACCGTCGTCTCCGACGGCGCCGAGGCGCTGGCCTACCTGCGGCGGGAGGGCCAGTACGCGGACGCGTTGGCGCCCGACCTGATCCTGCTCGACCTCAACCTGCCCCGGCGGGACGGGCGGGAGGTGCTGGAGGAGATCAAGAACGATCCGGAGCTGCGCCGCATCCCGGTGGTCGTGCTCACCACCTCGCAGGCCGACGAGGACATCCTGCGCAGCTACCAGCTGCACGCCAACGCCTACGTGACCAAGCCGGTGGACTTCGAGCGCTTCATCTCGGTCGTCCGGCAGATCGACGAGTTCTTCGTCAGCGTGGTCAAGCTGCCGCCGCGTGGCTGACACCCTGCTCGACGACGTCGGCGACCTGCTCCGGGAGGCCGCCGACCAGGTCGTGCTGCCACTGTTCCGCAAGCTCGACGACGCCGACGTGTCGGAGAAGGCGCCCGGCGAGGTGGTGACCGTCGCCGACCGCCGCGCCGAGGAGCTGCTCTCCGCCGGGCTGCGCAAGCTCCGACCAGGTTCGCAGGTGGTGGGTGAGGAGGGCGTCGCCGACGACCCGACGCTGCTGACGCACCTGCGCGACAGTGGGGACGTGTGGCTGGTCGACCCGGTCGACGGCACCGCCAACTTCGCCGCCGGTCGCCGACCGTTCGCCCTGATGGTGGCGCTGCTGACCGACGGGCGGCCGAGGGCCGGCTGGATCCTCGATCCGCTGGCACAGACGCTGGCCGCCGGTCGGGCCGACGAGGGCACCCTGCTCAACGGCCAGCCGGTCGGCGCCGCCGACGTCGTGCCGTCCCTGGGCGACATCCGCGGCGTGGCGATGACGCGTTTCCTGCCGCCGGAGGCCCGTGACCGGGTCCGTGCCGGTGGTCGCCGGCTCGGCGAGCTGCTGCCCGGCCAGCACTGCGCCGGCCGGGAGTACCTGGACATCCTCACCGGCGAGCAGCAGTTCGCCCTCTTCTGGCGCACCCTGCCGTGGGACCACGCGCCGGGGACCCTGCTGGTCCGCGCCGCGGGTGGTGTGGCCCGCCGGTTCGACGGCGTCGACTACGACCCGGCCGACGAGGGTCGCGGGCTGCTCGTCGCCGTCAACGAAGAGGTCTGGACCGAGGTCCACGAGGCGCTGCTCAGCTCCTGAGCCGGGGCGGCCAGCCGGTTTCGTGACTCTCGCGACGCAGCGCGCTACGGCGGCAGCACGCTGCGTCGACACCGGCACCGGTGAGCGCTCACGGGGCTGGTCACCGGCGCGCGTTCCGGTATCGTGACCGGCGGTCTCCGCCAGCAGGCCGCCGACCGGCGCCGGTGGGGACGCCGCCGCGCAGAGTTCACCGGGGGCCGGCGGTCGACGGAAGGACGCTTTCGTGCCCAGGACCAGGCTCAGCCAGCCGCGCGTTCGCCGCTTACTGCTTCCTCTGCTCGCTGCCGTCGCGCTGGTGCTCGCCGGCGGTGTGCCCGCGTCCGCCGAGCCCGGTGAGGGCGGCACCAAGAAGTTGCAGGACGCGCTGGAGCTGACCGCCAAGGGCCACATCGAGGCCAAGGCCAAGCTGGACAACTCCAAGCGCCGGCAGACCGCGCTGACCGGCGAGCTGAAGACCGTCGAGGTTCGGCTCGTCGGGCTGACCGCGCAGGTCGGCGAGGTGGCCGCGCAGTCGTACCGGTCCGGCCGGCTCACCCCGACGGCGATGCTGCTCAACACGGCGACGCCGCAGGCGTTCCTGCAACGGGCGGCCGACCTGGACCTGATGGCCCAGCGGGACAGCAAGCGGTTGCGCGATCTCACCGAGGCCCGACAGCAGGCCCAGCAGGCCAAGATCGCCATCGACGCCGAGGTTCGTGAGCAGCAGAAGCAGCTCGCCGTCATGGCCAAGAAGAAGAAGGAGGCCGAGGCGGCCCTCGCCGAGGTCAGCTCGGGTGGCAGCAGCGGCTTCAGCGGCGGCAACTCGTCCTCGGCGAAGCCGGCGCCCCGGAACTCCGACGGTTCCTGGCCGTCGGAGTCCTGCTCGGTGAAGGACCCCACCACCTCGGGGTGCATCACCCCACGCACCCTGCACGCCCTGAAGGAGACCCAGGCGGCCGGCTACAAGCGGCACGTCTCCTGCAAGCGCAGCGGTGGCGGCGGCGAGCACCCGAAGGGTCGGGCCTGCGACTTCTCGGCCGCCACGAACGGCTTCGAGGACAAGAACGCGACCGGCGGCGACAAGGCGTACGGGGACAGCCTGGCCGCCTGGCACGTCCGCAACGCCGAACGCCTGGGTGTGCTCTACGTGATCTGGTACCGGCAGATCTGGCACCCGGGCACGGGTTGGCGTGCCTACAGTGGCAGCGGCAGTCCCGCCGCCTCGCACACGAACCATGTTCATCTCTCGATGTACTGACCCGGAGCGCCAGCTTCGCTGCGTACCATCGCGACGATGAGTTCCTCAGCGTCCGACGTAGCGGCTCCTGCGGCCCCGCCCGTGCCGGTAACCGGCCGGGCGCTGCCGGGCGGCCTGGCCGCCTTCCTGGTCTTCTTCGCAAGCGGCGCCGTGCTGGTGCTGGAGACGGTCGCGCTGCGCCTGGTCGGCCCGTACGTGGGGGTGACCCTCCAGGTGACCAGCTCGGTCATCGGCATCGCGCTCGCCGCGATCGCCTACGGGGCGTGGTCCGGCGGCTGGCTGGCCGACCGGCGGGACCCACGCGGTCTGCTGGCGCCCGCGCTGGTGCTGGCGGGGATCGCCACCGCGGTGACCCTGCCCGTGGTGCGCTACGCCGGCGAGGTGCTGCGCGGCGGGGCGGCCAGCGCCATCCTGCTGCTCGTCGCGCTCGCCGTGTTCGTGCCGGCGGCACTGCTGGCCGCGGTGACCCCGCTGGTGGTCAAGCTTCAACTCGCCGACCTGCGCCGGACCGGCCAGGTGGTCGGCCGGTTGTCCGGCATCGGCACCCTGGGCGGCATCACGGCCACCCTGCTCACCGGGTTCGTGCTGGTCGCCGCGCTGCCCAGCACGGTCATCCTGCTGGCACTCGCGATCTCTCTCGGGCTGGTCGGCATCGGCCTCGGCTGGTACCTGCGCCGCCAGGCGCGGACCGACCTGCCCGGTCCGGCCCGCACCCGAGCCGCGCTGGCCGTCCTCGGCCTGGTCGGTGCGGGACTGAGCGCCATCGCGCCGAACCCGTGCGACATCGAGACCGCGTACCACTGCGCCCGCGTCACCACTGATCCGAACCGTCCCAGTGGCCGGACGCTGCTGCTCAACTCGGCCCAACACTCGTACGTGGACCTGGCCGACCCGAAGCACCTCGAGTACGCGTACACCAAGTGGATCGGCGCGGTCGCCGACGTGGCCGCGCCGGCCGGGCAGCGGTTGGACGCGCTGCACCTGGGCGGCGGCGGGTTCACCGTGCCGACGTACCTGACCGCGACCCGACCCGGCACCGACAACGTGGTGTTCGAGATCGACGGCGGGCTCGTCGAGCTGGGGGAACGGGAACTGGGCGTACACCCGGGGCCGGACCTGCGGGCGGTGGTGGGCGACGCCCGGATGCTGGTCGCCGGTGAGCCGACGGACAGCCGCGACCTGGTCGTCGGCGACGCGTTCGGCCACCTGGTGGTGCCCTGGCACCTGGCGACCCGGGAGATGGCCGCCGAGATCCGGCGCGTGACCCGCCCCGGCGGCGTGTACGTGCAGAACGTCATCGACTACCCGCCGCTGCGGTTCATCCGCGCCGAGCTGGCCACGGTCGCCGCCGAGTTCACACACGTCGCGTTGATCGCCCCGCCGGAGGCGCTCGCCGAGGAGCGGGGCAGCAACTTCCTCATCGTCGCCTCCGACGCGCCGTTGCCGCTGACCGCCGTCCGCGCCCGCCTCGACGCGGTCGACGCGACCGTCAGCCTGCTCTCCGGGTCGGACCTCACGGACTTCGTCGGTACGGCGATGGTGTTGACCGACGACTACGCCCCCGTGGACCAACTGCTGGCGACCGCCTGATCGGGTGATTCTCCTGACCGATTCCGATCCTTCAGGTGTAACCCGACCGGTCCTGGGCAACAACGGCCACCATGGGCGGTGGGGACCGGAACGGCGCGCAACTCCTCGATGAGCGGTACCGGCTCATCGAGCAGCTCGGCGCGGGCGGCATGTCGGTGGTCTGGCGCGGCTACGACGAGGTGCTGGGCCGCCAGGTAGCGGTGAAGGTGCTGGCGTCGCGGCTAGCCACCGACCGGGCCTTCCGGCACCGGATCCGCGTCGAGGCGCAGGCCGCCGCGCGGCTCTGCCACCCCAACATCACCAACGTGTACGACTACGGCGAGTCCCACCAGGTCGGCCTGACCGTGCCGTACGTGGTGATGGAGCTCGTCGACGGCGGTTCGCTGGCTGGCCGGCTCGGCCGGGAGATGCAGCTGCCGTGGCGTGAGGCGGTGACCATCGGCGCGGAGGTCAGCTCGGCGCTGGCCACCGCGCACGCTCGTGGTGTCGTGCACCGCGACGTCACCCCGGGCAACGTCATGCTCACCTCGACCGGCGTGAAGGTGGTCGACTTCGGCATCTCCGCGTTGGTGGGGGAGAGTGAGAAGGGGCCGGACGGCGCGTTGCTGGGCACGCCCGCGTACCTCGCGCCGGAGCGACTGGACAACGGCCAGGTCTCCCCGGCCACCGACGTGTACGCCGTGGGTCTGCTGCTCTACCGGATGCTCACCGGTCGGCTGCCCTGGGAGGCGAACACGACCACGCAGATGCTGCGTGCGCACATGTACAGCGACCCCGACCCGATGCCGGCGGTGCCCGGGCTGCCCGACGCGGTGACCGACCTGGTGCGGCGCTGCCTCGCGAAGCGCCCGGCCGACCGTCCGACCACCGCGGAGCTGGCCCGCACCCTCGCGGAGGCGGCCGGCATGCTGGCGGCGGTACCGGTCTCGCCGGCCGGCGGTCCGTTGGATCCCGTCGCGCTGGCGAACGCCGGCACCACGATCCTGCCCTGGTCGGCGGAGACCGACGCCCTTCCGCTGTCGCGGACGCGGCGCGCCCGCGTCCGACAGGTGAACCGGCGTCGGCGGGTGGAGGCCGGGGTCGCGGCCGTCGGGTTGATCGCGGTCACCGGTGCGATGTGGGGCTTCACCTCCCGCAGCCCGGCCAGCGGCGAGGACCGGCCCACCACCGAGGCGCGGATGGGCCTGCCCGAGACGACGCCCTGCGAGGTGGCGTACGCGCTGCGCACCGACTCCGGCAAGGACTTCACCGCCGAGCTGACCCTGACCAACACCGGTGAGCGCGAACTGCGTGACTGGACGATGAACTTCACCTTCCCGGGTCAGCAGAAGGTGACGAAGGCCGAACCGGCCCCCGTTGAGCAGCAGGGTGGCGCGGTGCAGATCCGGCCCGCCGCACAGCGGACGACCCTGGCAGCCGGCGCGACCGAGAAGCTCACCCTGGCCGGGACGTACACCGGGGCGAATCCGCTGCCGGTGGAGTTCCGGCTCGGCGACGCGACCTGCCGGGTACGCGTCTCCGGGGTGGCCGGGTCCGCCCCGTCCACCGCCCCGGCGGTCAAGGCCGCCCCGACGAAGGCCCCGCCCAAGAAGACGACGAAGACCACCACGAAGGTCGCCCCCAAGGCGCCGGCCCCGCCGAAGGCACCCGAGAAGGCGAAGGCGCCGAAGACGAACAACGGCAAGGGGCCGGGTGGTCCGGGAAAAGGGTGAAGCCTCCTGAGGCGCACGCTGGCCACCAGAAGTGAGGCGTCAGCGTCGCCCCGCGAACCGCTGCACCTGGTCGATCCCGCCCTCCACCACCAGCACCCCGCCGTCGACGAGCGCCGTGTCGTCCGAGGCGTACCGGAAGCGTTCACCCGGCACCTTCGCGCCGATCACCCGGACGCCGTCGCGTTCGTCGGGGCGCAGATCGAGCAGGGTACGACCGACCAGGGACGGCGGAACCCGGACGGTGGCGATCGCGAAGGCGTCGTCGAACTCGATGAAGTCGAGCAGTCGACTGACGATCAGATGCGCCACCCGGTCGCCGGTCTCCGCCTCCGGGAAGATCACGTGATGTGCGCCCACCGACGACAGGATCTTGGCGTGCTTCTGTGACGTGGCACGCGCCCAGATCTGCGGCAGACCCAGCTCGACAAGCGCCAGTACGGTGAGCACGCTCGCCTCCACCGACGCCCCGATGGCCACCACGGCCCGGCCGAAGCTCGCGACGCCCAGTTGCCGCAACGCCCCCTCCTCGGTCGCGTCGGCCTGGACCACCCGGTCCAGCTGGGCCGAGAAGCGCTGCACCTGATCCGGGTTGCGGTCGACGGCGAGCACCTCGCGGTCCATCCGGGCCAGTGACCCGGCCAGGTGACACCCGAACCGACCCAGCCCGATCACCACGACGCCGCCGCCGTCCGCTCGTCTCGTCGACACCTCGACCCTCCTCGTCGCTAGCCGACAATCGGCTGTTCCTGGGGATAGCGGTAGAGCCTGCGCCGGGTGTTCAGGGCGATCGCCGACCCGAGGGTCAGCGGCCCGACCCGACCGATGAACATCAGCACCGTCAGTACCACCTGACCACTGCTCGGAAGCTCGCCGGCCAGACCGATGGTCAGCCCGGTGGTGCTGAACGCGGACGTGACCTCGAACAGCACCGAGACGAACCGCACGCCCTCGGTGAGCAGCAGCACGAGCATCGTCCCGGCCGTGACCAACGCGACGCTCAGCAGAGCGACGGTGACGGCCTGCCGTTGGCTGGCCGTGGCCACCCGGCGGTGCCCGACCGTCACGTCGGGCTCCCCACGCAGTTCCGCCCAGATGGTGAACGCCAGCAGGAAGAACGTGGACACCTTGATGCCGCCAGCCGTGCTGGCGCTGCCACCGCCGATGAACATCAACGCGATGAGCAGCGGATAGCTCTCCTCCTGCAGGTCGGCGATGTCCAGGACACTGAACCCGCCGGTCCGGCTCAGCGCGATCTGCGTGAACGACGCGAGCATCTTGCCCGCGGCGTCGTACGGGCCGATCGTGCTGGCGTTCGTCCATTCGGCGGCGAGCAGGCCGACGAAGCCGATCAGCAGCAGCGCCACGCTGCCCCAGATGGTCAACTTGGTGGCCACCGCCCACCCCGCCGGCCTGCGCCACTCGCGGACCGCCTCGAACAGGGCGGGAAACCCGAGACCGCCGACGATGGCGCCGAACGCCAACGGCAGCGACACCCACGGGTCACGGTCGAAGGCCAGCAGGCCGTCGGAGTAGAGCGCGAAGCCACCGTTGTTGAACGCCTGGATGGCGTGGAACACCCCCGACCAGAGGGCACGGCCCGGCGCGTAGTCGTACGCCCACCAGAGGCGGCCGGCGACCAGCGCGGTCATCACCGCCTCGCAGGCGAAGACGGTCACCGCGATCCGGCTCAGCAGCCGCGTCACATCTCCGACGCCGAACTCCGCCGTCTCGGCCTGCACCAGCAGCCGGTTGCGCAGGCCGAGCTGACGGGAGACCACGAGGATGACCAGCGCCGCGACGGTGAGGATGCCGAGACCGCCGAGCTGGGTGAGCAGGGTGATCACCACCAGGCCCCCGCCGGACCAGTAGTTGGGGGTGTCGGTGACCGCCATCCCGGTGACGGACACCGCCGAGGTCGCGGTGAACAGCGCCGTGACCAGGGGCGGTCGGTGGTGCTGGACGGTCGACCAGCGCGCCATCAGCAGCGCGGTACCGAGCAGGATCGGCACCAGGAACCCCAGCGGCACCAGCCGCACGGGGTTGCGGAGTAACCGGCGCACCAGACAATCTTCCTTTTCCGGGTGCCCCGTGGAGGGGGAACGCCCATTCCGGAGATTCACCTGCCGGTCAATCCTCGACCAACTCCCCGTCAACCACAGCCGATCTGCTGTCTGCGACACCCCTCGATGACAGGAGACGGCGTTGCGACGTACCCTCTCGACCCTCGGCGTGGCCGGCGTACTGCTCGCCGCCGCCGCCGCCGCCGTGGCCGTGCCCACCCTGGCCGCCGCCGGCCCCTCGGCCGACGCGGACCGCACCCGGGCCACCGACCGGCCGATCGTCGTCGGCCACCGTGGCGCCAGCGGATACCGGCCGGAGCACACCCTGGAGGCGTACCGGCTGGCGATCCGGATGGGCGCCGACTACATCGAGCCGGACCTGGTGTCCACCTCCGACGGCGTGCTCGTCGCCCGGCACGAGAACGAGATCTCCGGCACCACCGACGTGTCGACCCACCCGGAGTTCGCGGCCCGCAAGGCGACCAAGACCATCGACGGTGTCGCCGTGACCGGCTGGTTCACCGAGGACTTCACCCTCGCCGAACTGAAGACGCTGCGGGCCAAGGAGCGGCTGCCGCAGGTCCGCGTGGCGAACACCGCCTTCGACGGCCGCTTCGAGGTGCCCACACTTCAGGAGGTCATCGACCTCGCCCGGACCGAGGGGCGGGCACGGGGCCGCACCATCGGCATCTACCCGGAGACCAAGCACCCGAGCTACTTCACGTCGATCGGCAAGCCGCTGGAGGAGCCGCTGCTCGCGGTGCTGCGGCACAACAAGCTGGACCGGAAGAACTCGCCCGTCTTCATCCAGTCGTTCGAGACGGCCAACCTGCGCCGACTGAGCCGGCTGACCGAGGTGAAGTTGATCCAGCTCCTCGACGCCACCGGCCGCCCGTACGACTTCACCGCTACCGGTGACACCCGTACCTACCAGGACCTCGCCACGTCCGCCGGCCTCAGGTGGATCGCCGCGTACGCAGACGGCATCGGCGCGAACAAGAACCTGATCGTGCCCCGCGACGCCGCCGGCAAGCTGCTCGCCCCGACGAACGTGGTGCGTGACGCGCACCGCGAGCGGTTGCTCGTGCACTCCTGGACGTTCCGCGCGGAGAACCAGTTCCTTCCCACGGACTTCCGCATCGGCACCGACCCGAACGCACGCGGCGACATCACGGCCGAGTACGAGCTCTTCTTCGGCCTCGGTCTCGACGGCGTCTTCAGCGACCACCCGGACACGGCAGTCGCCGCCCGCGCCGGCCTCTGACCCCCTGCCACCGAACCTCGACCCGGCCGCTGACCCGCGCCGGGCCGATCACCGGGGCGATCACGCCCGGCCCACCCGCTGGCCCGTCGTTCGCCACCTCGGACGCACGATCTTGACGGGGCGCAGGCAGCAGGTTGTCGGTCCCTGACTGGCGGCTTCGTTGCCAGCGAAGATGCCGGGCCGACACGCCGCGCAACCCTTCCTATGCGTACGGTTGTTCGACAGTATGGGCCAGTCGAGCGGAAGGAGCGGCGCATGGCAGACAAAAGCGCCATCGAGTGGACGGAAGCAACCTGGAATCCGACCACCGGTTGTGACCGCATCTCGTCGGGCTGCGACAACTGTTATGCGATGACCCTCGCTAAGCGCTTGAAAGCCATGCGCTCGGCCAAGTATCAGACCGATGGAGACCCGCGCACCTCCGGCCCCGGCTTTGGCGTCGCCCTGCACCCTGATGCCCTCGATATTCCTCGTCGCTGGCGTGACCCACGGACAGTCTTCGTCAACTCCATGTCGGATCTGTTCCACGCCCGGGTTCCACTCGCCTACGTGCAACAGGTTTTCGCTGTCATGCGCGAGACCCCCAGGCATACGTTCCAGGTGCTCACCAAGCGCGCCGCCAGGCTGGCGAAGGTCGCCCATCAGATCGACTGGCCGGCGAACGTCTGGATGGGCGTGAGCGTCGAGGCTCACGCTCAGCGGGAACGGGTCGCCCAGCTCCGCGAGGTGCCGGCCGCAGTACGTTTCATCTCGGCCGAGCCGCTGCTGGGGCCACTGGTCGACCTGGATCTCGACGGCATCGACTGGCTGATCGCGGGGGGCGAGTCGGGGCAGGGCTGCCGCCCGATGGATCCGGAGTGGGTGCGTGACCTCCGGGATCAGTGTCTATCTGCCGGCACCGCCTTCTTCTTCAAGCAGTGGGGCGGGCGTACGCCGAAACTTGGCGGCCGGCACCTCGACGGTCGGACGTGGGACGAGATGCCCGCCCCACGTCTACTTGTGCAGGCGTAGGGGTTGCCGCGGGTAAAGCCCCTACTCAAGGCCGCCAGAGGACTTCCTTCCAGAAGTCTCCCGTGCCGGGGCTGCTGATCCGGCCCTGTCGATGCAGCGACTTGACGGCCTGTCGTACATGTGGTGCCCAGGCGTGCCCAAGTACGTCACCGTAGATCTCCGGCACATGATCGACGATCTTGATCGTAGAAGCCTGTTCGAGCAACTTGATGATGTTCCGCTCGATCGCACCTGACCAACGAGGGGCGTTCTCGGCCTTGTACTGCTCGGCGTCGAATACGGGACCGTCCCCGAATAGCGTCTCCGCTACATGGTCGCCCCGCCGGATCTGCTCCCGGACCCACGCCTCCTCCCATTCGACGCCAGCCTTGCCCAGGGTGTCGGCGAAATGCCAGGCCCCTTCGCCATGGGTGGTGAACAGGGCGAGGACGTATTTCGGGGCGAGACCGGGGCGTGGGCGCACCGGCATCTGCACCGCCTGGTAGTTGGAGCCCTGGGTGAGATCTCGGGCATACCTGTCCGCAACCCGGAGTGCGACGTCCGTGGCGCGCTGGTCATCGCCCGCATCCGACACCTCGGCGAAGTAGCTGCGCCACCAGCCGCCACCCAGGAACCGGTCCAATCGCGCAGCCGTCCTCCGGTCGCTCTCCGACAGCCCACCCGATCGACTCTCGGCAACGTGGACGGCCCGTCCCATCCGAGCCACGGTGGAAACGCTGAAATGCAGCAGCAGTTCGGTCGGCGGCCAGCTGGGGCGTCCGAGCAGCCTTGTCCGGATCAAATCGAAGTCAAGAGCCGGTCCGAAGGGGTCGAGAAAGGCGAAGAGCGAGGCACCCTTGGCTAAGGCCAGCACCTCGGGCAGGTGCTGGTCGAGGGTGCCCTGGCGCAGTTCGCGTCGAACCGCCCCGCCCTTGTCGCGGAGCACCTGCTCCAGGTTCGCGTAGCTGTCCGGATCCTGCTCGACGAAGAACGCGAGCACGTCGCGGAAGCCTTGGACGAACTCGGCGCACCGGGACAACAGCAGCGGAGACCCTGGCTCTCCGCCGTCGTACTCACCTCTGCCCGCGTAGCCGTCGAGGAAGACGATCGGGTTGCCCTGCCCTGTCTTGGAGGCGAAGACCACGGGATAGCGCTTGAGAATGCCGTGCTTCAGTACGGCAGCTGCCTTCTTTGACCGGAAAAATTCGTCGTTGCTGGACAAAGGCCCTCCCCGCATCGCTCACCTTCGGTCATGAGAAGGTAGCGCTGCGTCGTCGGGCTCGCTGCCCTGCGGCTCAGGCCATCCGAAGTGGATTCGGTTGGGGGGACGCCCAGTGAGCAGTGCTGACGGCTCCCTGGTGATTGGCCGTCGCGCAGTCCTCGGTCCATGATCTGACACAGCCGCAGCGCGGACCCGGGACTCGTTGCGCTGGAGCCCTCGTTGGGCAAATGGTGGGTCGCCGGAGTGCCTACCGGCCGGGGTGCTCGGCGACGTAGGTGCCGCGCCCGGGCTGGCCGGTGATCAGCTCGCGGTCATGCAGCAGGGAGAGCGCCCGCGACGCCGTGTTCATGTGCACGGCGTAGCTCTCGGCGAGTTCCCGAGTGGAGGGCAGCTTGTCACCCGGCTTCAACTCGCCGCTCTTGATCTTTGCGGCGATCTCGTTGGCGATGCGCCGATATGGCGCTTCTGCTGTGGGCATGATGAGGACTCCGGTTGGTTCGGCAAACCCTCGGAGTGCGGGCCTCTGGTTGGTCCCGCGTTCGTACCGCCGCCGTCGAAGGCTGCGGGCGTGGGGCCGGGCGGTCCGGTGGGCGTCCCCTACCCGCACACCGGACCGCCCTCCATGCTGAGAGGACGGTGGTCGTGGAGAGGGAACGCTTCGTGGTGCACCTGCCGGTGGTGGCCGCTGATCTGCCGGGCGCGCTGCGGTTCGCGCGGGCGATCACGCGGGCGCTTGGTTTCCTCGCCGACGTGGACCGGGCGGAGACGACGGTGTCGGAGGAGGACGCTCAGTGCGTACGACATCGGGTTTTCTGTGACCACCTGCTCGGCGGTCGGCGGCGGTGCCCGCGCCCGGCGGACCACGACGGGTCGTGTGGGTGACGGCGGATGGCGCGAGGCGACACACGGCCCTGGTGGCCCGTGGGGGTGCGAGCCATCGAGGGGGTGGCCCGCTGTTACCCCCGGCCACCCCCTACCTGTTACTTGTGTGTTTCCGCCACATAGCTCGTGGGTGACGTCACTTCTAGCGTGAGCCGACAACCAAGCATCCTGTCCTCACCTGGAGTCGCGATGACGGTCCGGCACACGCGGCGGGCGTTCCTCTCCGCCGCCACGATGATGGCCGCGGCGTTGGCCGCCACGGCCTGTGGTAGCCCGCAGGACACCGCCACCGGCGGCGGCGACAGTGCCGCCCCGGTCAAGGTCGGTCTGGTGTACTCCCAGTCGGGAGCCCTGGCCAGCTACGGAAAGCAGTACATCGAGGGGTTCAAGGCGGGGCTGGACTTCGCCACCAAGGGCACCGGCAAGGTCGGTGACCGGAAGATCGAGCTGACCGAGGTCGACGACGCCGGTGACCCGGCCAAGGCGGTCTCCGCCGCGAAGGACCTGATCGGCAAGGGTACGAAGATCATTGCCGGCTCGACCGCGTCCGGGGTGGCGTTGCAGGTCGCGCCGATCGCTGCGCAGAACAAGGTCCTGTTCATCTCCGGCCCGGCCGCCACGGACGCGGTGACCGGCGCGAACAAGTACACGTTCCGGTCCGGGCGGCAGTCCTACCAGGACGTGGTGACCGCCAAGTCGTTCATCGGGGACCCGGCCGGCAAGAAGGTCGTGGTCTTCGCCCAGGATGGCGCGTTCGGCGACGCCAACGAGGCGGCCGTCAAGGCCGTCATCGGCGGCGCGGGTGCCACCGTGAGCAGTGTTCGGGCGCCGGCCAGCGCCACCGAGTTCACCCCGTTCGCCAGCCAGATCAAGGCAGCCAAGCCGGATCTGCTCTTCGTCGCCTGGGCCGGCACCACCGCCCCGGCGATGTGGCAGACCCTCGACCAGCAGGGCGTCCTGTCGTCCACGACTGTCGTCACCGGTCTGGACATCCGCGCTTCCTGGCCGACGTTCGGCGCGGCCGGCGCGAAGATCTCCTTCCTGTCGCACTACTTCGACGGCGCGTCCGACACCGAGGCGAGCAAGGCGCTCAAGGCCAAGGTCAACACGATCGACCTGTTCCACCCGGACGGCTTCGCCGCCGCCCAGATGGTGGTGCGGGCCGTGCAGGAGGGCGGCGACGACGTCGACAAGATGGTCAAGGCTCTCGAGGACTGGAGCTTCGACGGGGTCAAGGGCAAGATGACCATCCGCGCTGCCGACCACGCCCTGCTCCAGCCGATGTTCCAGGCCAAGCTGACCGGCAGCGGCACGGCCTTCACGGCCACCGCGCAGAAGAGCCTCACCGGCGACGAGACCGCGCCACCGGCCGTGGCCATGAAGGGCTGAGAAATGCTCGCCACCCGCGGTCTGACCTGGCGGATCGGTGAGGTCGCCATCGTCGACAGCGTCTACCTCGACCTGGCGCCCGGGGAGTTCCTGGGCGTGATCGGGCCGAACGGCGCCGGCAAGACCTCACTGTTCAACCTGATCACCGGCCTGCGCCGGGCCACGGAGGGCCGGATCACCCTGGACGGGCAGGACATCGGTTCGCTCCCGCCGCACCGGCGGGCCCGCCTCGGTCTGGGCCGTACCTTCCAGGCTTCCTCGGTCTTCGGCTCGCTCAGCGTGCGGGAGAACGTCCGGCTCGCCGTGCAGGCGCACCGCGGGGGCTCGATGGCGCTGTGGCGGCGGGCGGCGGCCGACCGGGAGGTCGCCGCCGCCGCCGACGCGGCGCTCGACCGGGTCGGCCTCGCCCACCGGGGTACGGCCCTCGCCGGCACCCTGGCCCACGGCGAGAAGCGCAAGTTGGAGATCGCGTTGCTGCTCGCGGGTGAGCCACGGGTGATGCTGCTCGACGAGCCGATGGCCGGGGTCAGCGCCGAGGACGTGCCCGAACTGGTCACGGTCATCAAGTCGTTGACCGGCGACAGCGGCCGTTCGGTGCTGATGGTCGAGCACCACATGGACGTGATCCTGGAGCTGGCCGACCGGATCGCCGTCATGCACCACGGCGCGCTGCTGGCCTGTGACACACCGGAGACGGTGATGGCGAACCCCACGGTGCAAGAGGCCTACCTGGGGGAGGCGCTGTGAGCGCGAGGAGTGAGCCGGGTTTGCGAGCCCCGCAGTCGCGAACGGAGGCGGCGCTGTGAGCGCGAGGAGTGAGCCGGGTTTGCGAGCCCCGCAGTCGCGAACCTCAGGTGGTGCTGTGAGCGCGAGGAGTGAGCCGGGTTTGCGAGCCCCGCAGTCGCGAACGGAAGCAACTCAGCTGGAACCCATTCTCACCGTGGAGGACCTGTCGGTCCGGATCTCCGGGCTGCACATCCTCCAGGGGGTGTCCTTCACCGTCGCCCCGACCGGCGTGACGGTCCTGCTCGGTCGCAACGGCGTCGGCAAGACCACCACGCTGCGTGCGATCGTCGGCCTCACCCCGCCCGCCGGGGAGGTCCGCGGCACCGTCCGGATGGGCGCGCAGAGCCTGCTGGCCCGGCCCACGCACCGGCTGGTCCGTGGCGGGCTCGGCTACGTACCCGAGGACCGCTGCGTGTTCGCCGGCCTCACGGTCGCGGAGAACCTGCGGCTCGCCGAGCGGCGGGGCACCACCCCGGCGTACGACAAGGTCTTCGCGCTCTTTCCGGAGCTGGACCGGCGCGGACGCCAACGGGCGGGATCGCTCTCCGGCGGGCAGCAGCAGATGCTCGCGATCGGACGGGTGCTGCTCAACGACAACCGGCTGCTGCTGGTCGACGAGCCGACCAAGGGGTTGGCGCCGAAGGTGGTGACCGAGGTGGCCGAGGTGTTGGAACGGGTCGCGGAGTCGGTGCCGGTGCTGCTCGTGGAGCAGAACCTGGCCGTCGTACGCCGACTGGCCCGCGACGCCGTGGTGCTCTCCGCGGGCCGGGTCGCCTGGACCGGCAACACGCAGGAGTTGCTGCTGGAGACCGCGTTGACGAAGTCGCTGCTCGGTGTCGGTTCGGAGGTTCCGGTGAGCGCGAGGAGTGAGCCGGGTTCGCGAGCCCCGCAGTCGCGAACGAAGGGTGGCCCGGTGAGTGCGAGGAGTGAGCCGGGTTCGCGAGCCCCGCAGTCGCGAACGAAGGGTGGCCCGGTGAGTGCGAGGAGTGAGCCGGGTTCGCGAGCCCCGCAGTCG
>NZ_JBEXIJ010000027.1:92663-94800 GCF_040608495.1 Micromonospora sp. NPDC005174
GCGAACGAAGGGTGGCCCGGTGAGCGCGAGGAGTGAGCCGGGTTCGCGAGCCCCGCAGTCGCGAACGAAGGGTGGCTCGGCATGAGCACGGTGATCCTGTTGGCGCTGACCGGGCTCGGCCTGGCGGCGCTGTACTTCCTGGTCGCCTCCGGTCTCTCCCTGGTGTTCGGCCTGGCCGACGTGCTCAACTTCGCGCACGGGCTGTTCCTCGGCGTGGGCGCGTACGGCACCTGGTGGGCGGCGGGCAACCTGCCGGGCGCGGGGTCGGACGGGTTCGGCTTCGTGCTCGCGGTCGCCTTCGGGGTGGCCGCCGGCACGCTGGTGGCGGTGCTTGTCGAGCTGGTGCTGATCCGTCCGCTCTACTCCCGCACGATCGAGCAGGTGCTGGTCACCGTCGGTCTGTCGCTGGCCGGGGTGGCGCTGCTCCAGGCCACCTGGGGGGCCGACGCGCGGCCGTTCCCGCGTCCGGAATGGACGCGGCAGGTGACCGGAATACTCGGCGCGCAGGTGCCCAACGGCGGCCTGCTGCTGATCATCGCGGCGGTGCTGGTGCTCGGCGCGATCCTGGCGTTCCTGCGCTGGACCCGGTACGGCCTGGTGATCCGGGCCGGGGTGGAGAACCGGGAGATGGTGACCGCGCTCGGCATCGACGTCCGCAAGGCGTTCACCCTGGTCTTCGCGATCGGCGGGGCGGCGGCCGCGCTCGCCGGGGCGCTCGGCGGGGTCTACTTCGGCACCGTCTCGCCCGGCCAGGGCGGCTCGCTGCTGATCTTCGCGTTCATCGTGGTGGTGATCGGCGGGATGGGCTCGGTGGTCGGCTCCGCGTACGCGGCGGTCGTGGTCGGGCTGGTGCAGCAGTTCGTCAACTACTACGGCACATCCGGGCTCGGCGACATCTGCGTGGTCGGGCTGCTGGCCGTGGTGCTGCTGCTACGCCCGCAGGGCATCGCCGGAAAGGTGGCAACGGCATGACGGTCATCGACGCACCTCCCGCGCAGGTGCCGGACGAGTTGACCCCGCAGCGGGGGCGGTGGCACCGGGTCCGGCCATTCCTGCCGCTCGTCGCGCTGGCCGTGCTGGCGATCCTGCCGTACTCGACGATCACCCTGCCGGGGATCTTCGAGGGGCCGGTCAACTCACCCGGCACCCTGCAGATCCTCGCCATCTGTCTGATCTTCGGTGGGCTGGCCGCCGGGTACGACCTGCTCTTCGGCCGGACCGGCATGCTCTCGTTCGGGCACGCGCTCTACTTCGCGGCCGGTGTGTACGGCACCGACGTCCTCGTCACCCGGGCCGGTCTGCCGCTGTGGCAGGCGGCGCTGCTGACCATCACCGGCGGCACCATCCTCGCCGCGCTGCTCGGCGCGGTGGCGCTGCGGACCGTGGGCATCGCGTTCGCCATGGTCACGCTCGCGTTCGCCCAGGTCGGGGCGATCCTGGTGGCCCGGGACTTCGGTGGGCTGACCGGCGGCGAGGAGGGTCTTCCGCTGGACGTGTCCGGCCTGCCCGCCGGGCTGGTCGGGGTGACCAACACGGTCAACCTGTACTGGCTGGCGCTCGCCTACCTGACCCTGGTGGTCTTCGTGGTGCACCGCGTCAGCGGTTCGCCGACCGGTCGGGTGCTCGCCGGACTGCGCGACGACGAGCGGCGGATCGGTGTGCTCGGGCTGGACCCGTACCGCTACAAGCTGGTGGCGTTCACCCTGGCCGGCGGGTTGGCGTCGGCCGGCGGGGTGGTCTACGTCCTGATCGTCGGCGGCGCGTCGCCGCACATCACGTCCTCCGAGCTGACCCTGTCGCTGCTGGTCATGGTGGTGCTCGGCGGGCCGGGCACCCGGTGGGGACCGGTGCTCGGCGGTGTCCTCTACATGTACCTGGACCACCGGCTCACCGCCTTCGGTACGAGCGACGCGGTCGACAACCTGCCGGCCGTCCTCAGTCACCCGCTGAGTCAGCCCCTGTTCGTCCTCGGCACGGTCTTCATCCTGGCTGTCTACTTCTTCCCCGGAGGCCTGACGAGCCTCGCCCCCCGCCTAACCGCCCTGACCAAAGCCCTCCGCCCCCGTCCCTGACCCCACCCCCACCCCGCCCCCCGCCCCCGCCCCCCGGCTCCCGGCTCCCACCCCCCGCCCCCCGC
>NZ_JBEXIJ010000028.1:0-94554 GCF_040608495.1 Micromonospora sp. NPDC005174
CACCCGCTACGCCAAACGAGCATCCCTTTACCGGGCCAGCCTTGTCCTCATCGCCGCCATCATCTGGCTTCCATGATCGACAGGACAGGCCCTAGCTGCTCACGAACGGGATTGCCAGCCGAGCGACGACTACATAAACGGGCCTGTGTTAGGTCGCGACACGAGCGCGGAGTACCGTCGGTGATTGCAGCGCTGCTGGCTGTTGCCATTGCCGCCGTCAAGCCGTGAGGTAGGAGCGCCGTCATGCCCCCACGCGCAACCACACTCGTCGACCCACGGTTCCCGGCTGAACTGCGGCGGCTTCGGCAGGCGCGAGGGCTCTCGCTACGGCAACTTGCCGCCGTCGTCAGCCACGGCAAGAGCCTCATTCACCAACTTGAGGCGGGGCAGACCAAGCCAACGGTGGACGTGGCGGTCCGACTCGATGACGCGTTGCAAGCGAACGGCGGGTTGGCAGCCCTGGTCGTCGAAGCACCTCAGAGCGGCGATCGTCTGGCGTACGTGACGGCGCATCGGGGACGTGTGGATCGCGCCACTGTGGATGCGCTCGCCGGTCTTCTCTCGGGTTACCGCCGTTTGGAGGATGCCATCGGCGCAGGGGTAATCACGCGACCCGTGCGTGATCACCTCGAAACCGTGACCGATCTGCTGAGGGATGCTCCGGACGACGTGCGGCATCGCATGGTCGATCTGGCCGGGCAGTGGGCACAGTTCGCGGGCTGGCTCAGCATTGCGCAAGGTCAGGAGCGTGCCGCCACGGCGTGGAACGCGAGGGCGTTGCAGTGGGCCGAGGAGGCCGGCAACAGCGATCTGGTCGCTACCGTGCTGTCGTTTCAGGGATATCAAGCCGAGTGCCGCCACGAACTCCCGACCATGATTCGGCTCTCTCAGGAGGCGAGACGCGATAAGTCGGCGAACGCGGCCCTGCGGGCCTATTGCGCGGGGCAAGAGGCGCGTGGTCTCGCCATGGCCGGTGCTGAGCCAACCGTCGTCACCAACCGTCTATTCGAGGCGTCGGACCTGTCAGCCCAGGCTGCCGAAGAGCCCTTGTCTCCGTGGGGCTACTGGTACACACCGTCGTTCTTCGCCATCCAGCAGGGGAGCGTGCTGCGGCACCTCGGTGCAACCGACAGCCGTGCCAACGATCGGGCGGTGGAGTTGCTGACGGCCGGTGTGGCGGGCGTCAACGAGGAGGCCGGCAATGCCGAGTGGCACGGACACAACCTGATCCACCTGGCCGTCGCGCAAGCGCAAGCTGGGGACGCGGCGGCGTCTCGCGAGACGTTAGCGGCGGCAGACTCGATTGCCGTATCCACCGCATCCCACCACCTCGCACGCAAGGTCAGCGAGGCGGTCCGTCTGCTTCGGCTGTCCGCTATGCCGTAACGGACGCGTTTCGCCTGGTCGGCGACCCACTGTCACATTGACGATGACTGTGGGTGATGACGATCAGAGCTGTTCGGGGACCTACGTTGCGCCCATGGCCCGACGGAGGTGTGCATGCGTGGCGACGAGACGGCGAGCAAGGGTGAACAGGCTGAGGCGGCCGAGCGGGAGGCTGCCAAGCAGCGCATTCTGGCGCAGGCCGAGGCGGAACGCGTACCCGTCGACGACACGACTCGTGCGGTTCCCGATCGGCGGTGGCGGCGTGAGCAGGGATGACCTGCCCATCGGCCGGCGGGTGGCGGGTTGGCGGGTGCGGCGGTCGATGACGCAGCAGATGTTGGCCGATCGCCTGCGCAGGTCGAAGAGCTGGGTCGACAAGATCGAGCGGGGTGTTCGCCCACTGGACCGGTACTCGGTGATCCAGGAGGTGGCCGGCGTCCTGCGGGTCGACCCGGAGGTGCTGCTCGGCCAGCCGTCCAGCAGCACCGCGAGCGCGCCGGCCGGAGTGGACGACATCCGGGCCGCGCTCGCCCGCTACGACACCCCGCCGACCCCGCCAGACATGCACGAGCTGAGGCGTCAGGTTGGGCATGCCTGGTTGGGGTACCAGCACGCGCACTACCCGCAGTTGATGCGTGCGGTACCGGATCTGCTCGACGCCGCCCAGGGCGCGCGGTCGGCGGAGCTGCTGGTGCAGGCGTACCGGATCGCCGCCCTGCTGCTGGTCAAGCTCGGCGAGGCCGACCTAGCCTGGCTGGCCGCCGACCGGGCCATGGGTGCTGCCGGCGATGACCCGCTGCTCGCGGCGACGGCGGCCGTCGCGGTGGCCCAGGCGCTACGCGCGTCGGGCCGCGACCGGCTGGCCCTGTCCGCGACCATCACCGCCGCCCACCGGGTCCTGCCACCCCCACGGCGGGATGGTGATCAAGAGGTCTGCGGGGCTTCTGGAGATCAAAGTCTCCGCAAACCTCTTGATCACCCCGGCGAAGGTGTGGGCTTCCAACGGAAGTGGGCCGTGGGCGGGGCGCTGCTGCTCCAAGCGGCCCTCGCCGCCGCCGGCTGCGGCGAGCACCGCCGCGCCGACGACCTGATCGACCGGGCCGTGGCCATCGCCGCCAGCCTGCGAGGCTACGACGATCAGCACCGCACCAGCTTCGGGCCGGTCGCCGTGGAGATGGTGCGGGTGCTGCTGTCAGCGCAACGGGGTGACGCCGATGCCGCGCTGCAACGGCATGTGAGCGTCGTTCGGCGGGAGGCGTGGCGGCGGCTGCCGGCCGAGTATCGGGGCGCCTACCTGCTCGACGCCGCGCGGGCGTACCTCCACATGGGTGACCTGCGCGGGGCGGCGCGCGCCCTGGTCGACGCGGACAGTGTCGCGCCCGCCGAGGTCCGGTGGCGGCCGTTGGCGCGTACCCTCATCGCCGATGTCGCCTGCGCGCAGCCAGCGCCGGCCGGTGTGGCGCGACTGGCGACGCTGGTCGGCCTCAGCCGCTGACGGACGCGCGCCAGCCGCCGAGCTGTCGACGGCTACGGGTCAGCCGGCCAGCGCCGCGCCGATCACCCGCACCTGCGCCGGGGCGACCGACGCCCAGTAGTCGCCGTCGTGGCAGCCGACCCCGATGGTCACCACCTCCGGGTCGGGCAGCCGGTCCCGCAGTGTCTCGACCGCGCCCGCGAACGGATCGGCCGCGCCGATCGCGATCCGTACCGGAAGTCCGGCGAACTGCGCGGCGCGGGCCGTCACGTCGTACCGGGCCCACTCGTCGGGACCGTCGAACGCGCCGGCGTTGACCCGCTCCGCGTCGGCGTACGAGCGGAAGATCGCCGGTGACGTGGCCACCACCGCCTGGAACCGATCCGGATGGGTCAGCGCGGCGAGCAGCGCGCCGTACCCGCCCATCGACCAGCCGGCCACCGCGACCCGGTCGGTGCGCAGGCCACGCCCGGCCAGCAGCGGCAGGAACTCGTCGACGAGCATGCCGAGCGGGTCGTCGGTAGCGTGCGGATGCCAGTAGCCGTCGCCGCCATCTGGTGCGGCCAGCGCGAACGGGGGCACCCCTGCTGCGAGTGCGCCGGCCAGGAACTCCGGATACCGGGCTACGGCGACGGCGGAGCGGGCGTCGGCCGCGTACCCGTGCAGGGCCAGGCAAACGGGCAGCCGCGCGCCCGGGGCGTACCCGGGTGGGTAGGAGATGGCGAAACTTATTTCCCGGCGGCGTGCCGTCGAGCGGAAGCTGCCGGTGACCGGCGGTTGGGGCGTGCCCTGCGGCGCGGTCGGCGGTGCGGCGTCGCAGCGGCCCAGCGCGTGGTCGAGCACCGACCGGCCGGGCAGCACCTCGGCGTCGACCAGGGCGATGCCGCCCGCGCCGAGCGCGCTGACGCCGCCGCCGGCGGCCACCAACTGGAGGATTCGGCGTCGACTGATCGGCATCCGGTCACCGTAGTCGCTGCGCTCACAACAGGGGTTTTGAACGTGACCGAGCTGCGCTTCTCGGCCCAGCCCGCTGAGATCCGGGGACGGCCGTTGGCGTGTACTCTCATCGCCGATGTTGCCCGTGCCAAGCCGGCGCCGGCCGGCGTGGCGCGACTGGCGACGTTGGTCGGTCTTACCCCGCTCCCGTCAAGCCCCTGGCCACGAGGCACTTCGCTGTCGAGGTGTCAGTCGGCTGCCTCAATGGAGGGCTGCGGGGACGTTGGCCACTGAGTCAGCGCCTGCTCATAGCCGCACTCCTCATGCAACCAGCGATCAAGGTAGGCAACTCTGCCACCTCGCGAATCCACGACCGCGAGCCATTCGGTTGCTGCCCGCCTCATGTGTCGAACCGCAGCGACGTCCTGCTCCGGCGATCCCCTCCCAGGCGCGTCCATCTCATCTGTCAGTGCTCCCCAGATGAGGTTCAGCGCGGTCGGTGTCTCGGGCATGTACTCGCCTTCGGGGATCGTGACCATCGCTTGGATAGCCATCCCCTGAAAGTCGCGCCCCGCCTCGTAGGTGGGTAAGCCTTCTTCGACATCGAGCACGAGGCGTGCCTGGTGTGTAGTTGCTTCCAGGAAACCCTCGGGGCCGTCTTGTGGATGCCAGTGACCTGCCATGACGAAGACGCTACGCCGGCCCGTCCTCACCGGACGATTCCGGCGGTGCACCTGGTGGTGACGGTCTGGAGGGCGTCGAGGTCGTGACGCAGTTCCGCCACGCGGGCTTCGGCCTCAGCAACCAGCGAGTCGCAGACCCGCGCCCAGTCCTGCGCCGACGGCTCCTCGGGTAGAGCCTCGAAGATGGTGGCGATCTCCCGAACTGTCAGCCCGACCCGCTGAGCGAGTCGGGCGAACCGGATGCGACAGGCCGCGTTCTCGTCGAACCGACGCTGGTTCCCAGTGGTTCGACGCGCGTGGATCAGGCCTTGTTCTTCGTAGAAGCGCACCGCGGACGGAGCGACCTGGCTCGCGTGCGCAACGTCTTTGACGGTGAACACGAAAGATGGCAGGGCCTCCGTGGTGGTCATGTTCCCAACATGCTGCAACACGCTCTTGACTTCAACAGTCCTTGAACGTCCAGCATCAGCCGTATGCAAATCCCAGGAAGCAGTGGTGCCCCGATGCGGGCCGATGCCAACCAGGTGGCCGCGTACTGGACGCGGTTGGCGTATGAATCCATCATCCGGTTCACCCGCGACGAGCAGGCCAAGCGCGGCTTCACGCAGCCGCAGTTCTGGATCCTGCGCCACCTCTCTCCGCACGACCTCGCGCCTCATGACGGCGCAGCCAGGACCATTTCCCAGCTTCAGCAAGCCATGACCGAGTACATCCGCCCCGACGACGACCTCGCGAGCGAAGCCGAGGTACTCCTCAGCCGCGGATGGATTCACGCAGATCACGACGGCAACCTACGACTCACCGACGCCGGCGAGGCAGCTCGACTGCACATGAAGCGGTCCGCTCCCGAGATCCGTGCGCTGATTCATCGAGGTATCGATGACGCGGACTACGTCGCGGCGCTGACGGTGCTGCACAAACTCATCGCCAACACCACCCTGGCACCGGAGACGGACGCCTGAAGCTTGCGGGAGAAGCGCTCGGGCCTTGCCCTGGCCGTCGCGCCGGCTGAGGTCCGTGGGCGGCCTCTGGCGCGTACTCTCATCGCCGATGTTGCCCGTGCCAAGCCGGCGCCGGCGGGCGTGGCGCGGCTGGCGACGGTGGTCGGGCTTACCCGGTGACCGAGGTGCGGTGGCGCACGTCGTCGGCGGGGTTGATGGTGCGGACCGGGTTCGGTGTCGGGCCGCGTCGTCGCCACTCGCGGGGGTAGCCGAGCGAGACCTCCTCGAAGCGGACGCCGTCGTAGAAGGTCGTGCGGGGGATGTGCAGGTGCCCGTAGACCATCGTGGACGCGCCGAAGCGCAGGTGCCAGTCGCGGGTGCGCACGGTGCCGCACCACTGGGCGAACTCCGGGAACCACAGGATGTCGGTGGGTTCGCGCACCAGCGGGTAGTGGTTGACCAGCACGGTCGGCAGGTCCGGGTCGCGCTCGGCGAGGCGGCGCTCGGTCTCGGTGACGCGGGCGTCGCACCAGGCCTCGCGGCTCGGGTACGGGTCGGGGTGCAGCAGCGCCTCGTCCGTGCAGACCACGCCGGCCGCGTACGCGATGTCCAGCGACTCCTGCTTGGTGCTCGCCTTGGGCACCCGGAACGTGTAGTCGTAGAGCAGGAACAGCGGGGCGATGGTGGCGGGGCCGCCCTCGCCGTCCCACACCGGGTACGGGTCCTCGGGCGTGACGACGCCCAGGCGTTGGCACATCGCCACCAACTCGCGGTAGCGGGTCTCGCCGCGCAGGTGCTCCGGGTCGCCCGGCGGTGTCCACAGCTCGTGGTTGCCGGGCGCCCACACGACCCTGGCGAAGCGGCTGCTCAGCAGCTCGAGCGCCCACTCGATGTCGGCGAGCTTTTCGCCCACGTCACCGGCCACCAGCAGCCAGTCGCCGGGGTGGTCCGGGTGTAGCTCCTGGACGAACGCGCGGTTCTCCGCATAGCTGATGTGCAGGTCGCTGACGGCCCGCAGCCGGGGGGAAGCGCTCACGCCTTGAGGCTAGGCGGCGGTGGCCCGATCGGTACCCCCCCCGGTTCGTGTTCGTTCCGGACGGCAAGCCGGCGTCCCGGTGGGCGATGCAGTTTCCACGACTGTGCCGCCTTTGTCAGAAGTTGCCGGTCGATTCACGTTCGAGGATGCCCCGGCGGCGAGTCGGCCCGATCACGCTGCGATTGAAACATGATCGTAATAGGAGTTTACGGCGGAGCGTTCATGCTGGCTGGCAGGTTGTGCCGTCCGTCGGCTGAGGAGCGGTGAGTGCCAGATTTATCGAATTTGGGCTGTCCTGAGGACTTTTACAAGTGGGTGCCCTCTGGCTCTTACCTCAGCCTGGAGCGGGACGTGCCGCCGGAGGTCATGTCTGCCAGCTCGGTTCCCGGCGTGAACATGGTCTACTTGGTCCCGGATCCGGCCGTTGTGTCTGCGGCCGGGCAGTTCCTACAGACACAGTCGTTCGACGTGCAGGCGCGCACGGTGCTGGCAGGCTCGTCGGCATCGGCTGGCGCCCAACTGGACCTCACCGGGGCGATCACCCTGGCCGACACGCTACGGCTGCCGGTCCGCCTGAGCAGAGCTCAGGCAGACGGGAGCAGTGATCGATTCCTGTTGCCCATCGACGCCGCGTTTCGTCCTGTCGCTGCCGACGCCGCTGATCACGTACTCGTCCTGCCGGAGCGCCACCTGATCGCGGACTACCCCGACGCCGCGACCGACACCGAAGTCTTAGCTCGAATCCGCGACGGCGCGCCGATGCTGAGTCAACTGCGGTGGAACGGTACGCGGGTCGAGGTGGGCCTGCCGCAGCAGATTGTCGGCGCCCGGTTCGCCGACCTTGATCTCAGTGGAGTGCCGGCAGAGCAACTCCGACCTGTCGAGGGCGGAATCAGGGGGCTCCTAGACGAAATCATCGCCTTGGTGCCCCACCAGGGCGTCCGGATCCGTGCCACCACCGATAGCGTCACCGAGGACATCGTCGCGGTACGGGCGTCTGACGGTATCGCCCTGCTCCACGAGGCCCCGACTGGGACCGTCGCTGCGACCCTGCCCCGTCACCCGATCACGCTCCGCGTCTCACCGCCGGTGACCATCCCGGGTATCGACGCCCGAGTCGATCTGCCGCAGCCGCCGACGGACCCGCTGAAGGGGGCACTCGACCGCAGCATCGCGGGGATGCTCGGTTCCTTGCAGCTCATACCAGTCGGTTCGACCGGACAGGAGGATGTCGGGCCGCGTGCGGTCCTCAAGGCCCATCTCGAAGCGACCCGCAGCAACATCGGACGAGCATCTGGCGCCGACCTCGAGGGCTTGCGGACCACGGTTGAGCAACTGAGCCACGGCTTCTTCTCCTGGCGTCAAGTCCTCGCCGACAGCACCTCCGGCGTGCACCCGCAGTCGGTACGGTCAGACAGCCTGCCGGCGCGGCCCGAATGGCACGCTGCTCTGGCTGCCCAGGTGGGTGAGCTACATGAGAGGTTGACGCACCTTCCCACCGACCAGCGGGACGCGAGCACGCAGCACAGTTCTTCGCCGCTGGGGATCGTGTGGACGCGGAACATGGCTCGTCAGCAGCTCGTGCATGCCACTGGTCGGCTTGAGGCCGCCCTGTTCGCCTTGGATGGCGGGCAGCACGCACCCTGGGTGCTGACCGACTTCGACGCGGAGGTCGACGAAGCCAGACGGATGTTGACCAACACGCTGGTGGAAATCGGCAAGGCTGTCGAGAGTCGCGACGTTCCCGTTACGGAACTCGCCTCCCCGTCGGACTCGTGGGAGCCGCGCGAGAAGTTCGCCCCACCATTGTGGCTTGTTCCGGACGGTCACTCGCGGGCGAGCCTGGGAGCTGAAGATCAGCCCGCCGACTTCACGGACGCGCTCATCACCAAGATCAAGTCCGAGATCGTCTCGGCGTTCTACCAATTCGGCATCGAGCTGAAGCCAGCTGAACTCGGTAGCGTAGTGACGAGAGCAGCGCTGCTCACGGCTGCGGCGGACGTGATCGGTGACGAATGGACGTTCGAGGTCCAGGGCCACTCTGTCGCGGTGTCGCTCGCTCTGGGGCGTACGGAGAACGGGTGGCGGCAGGTCTCCGACGCCGTGGAGATGCGCGGCAAGCAGACGACGAGTCTCGCCGGACGGCACAGCCGTGGTCACGGGCACATGAACTTCCTCGACACGAACACCAACCTGTCCTGGTACCTGGGGCACAAGCCCGAATTGGTGAAGAAGGGCTTCACCATGAACGAGGCGTATGCCGGCCTAGCAACGATCATCTGGAGTGAGCACGAGGAAGCCAATACCCTCAGTCTGGCCCTCTCGTCGGAACGCACCATCAAGAATTCCTCCTACATCTCGTACCTGTTCGCTTTCGACGCGACGGTGAACATTCGTGTCACCTCTCCCGACAATGTTCAGAACCAGAACGTCGATCGTCAGACCGCGGTACCCGGCGCGGTCAAAATCTTCGTGTCGCGGGAGACCGCCCGACCCCTCGACGCGGCCGCGACCGACTTCTCCGAGGCGAAGCATCCGATCTACGGTGCCCCGACCTACGCAGCATCCACGGTGGCTGCCGACGCACCGATCAAGTTGCCGAGAGATTCGGCGGTTCAAACATTCTCCGGGGTTTCCGAAATCCGTCAAATGGTCGAGGAATACGTCGCGGACCTCGCCAAGCCGGGTAGCCCCGAGCACAAACGACTGCTCGCGGGACTGAAACCGAAGATGATGGTCGCCGGATCGTTCGCGGCGGCGACGAAGGGCTACGAGATCGTCTTCGGTGACATCGCGGGCCATGCCCCGTCGAGCGTCACAATCCACTTCGTCCCTGTCAACCCACGTGTGATCATCGAGAGCGACGACGCGACGTGGATGGACATCGATGATCAGACATCGATCTCGCACAACTCGGAACAGGTCGCTGCGGACGGCTTCGACATCCCGCCTGGTCTCCTGTTGCAGGCGTTCGGCATCGAGCTCCTCCCGGTAGCTGGCGCGGCGCTGCCGTCCGTCGCGAAGTTGGAGCCATACCTCTTCGCCTGGCCCACGCTGGATGCGGTGCGAATCAGGTCTGGGCCCAGCCTCGATGTTTCCGATCTGTCCGGGGTGCGCTTCACCGGTGAGCGGACCGCGGTCGTTGCTTTCGATGTCAACGTGTGGCTCGAACGGTCCGACCGGCCAAACCAGTTGAAAGGCCCGAGCCAGCTCGCTCAGGCCCTCCATCAACGGGTGCTGCGGGAGGACGCCAAGCAGTGGGCCGATCTGGCGACGCTTGCGGGAGATGTGGATTCTCAGAGCCTCTCTCTCCAGGTGCGTCCCGGGCAGCAGCTTTCCGCAGTCACTCGCATCGCGGACCTGACTCTCCACTCACCTGGCCAGAGCCCAGCCGGACCGCGCCAGCAGCCGTTGGTGGAAGCGGTGCTGGCGTTGATTCGTGCCCACTACCCAGGCTTGGTGGTTCACGAGGACGGTGCCGCGACCCACTACGCCGGTCGGTGGAGCAGCGTCGCCGATGCTCGGATGGCATTGGAGAACACCCGCCGGGTTCGCGATCAACTCAATGAGGACAGCGCGGCCAGCCTTATCCGGCGGGCTCAGGGAGCAGCGGGCGTTGCATTCGCATTGAGCAGGAAGGGCATCAGCGGGCGCGGCGGCGACCAGGTCGTGGTCCGCATCATGGCCCGCCGAGGGCAGTTGGCTGACGATGAGTCGGTCACCTTCGAGGATCCGCGGTACGTCCGCTGGCTGCCCCTGTCGGAGGCGGACGCCAACAAGACCAGTAACCAGGACCTCATCACCACGTCGATCAAGGATCCGGGAATCTGGGCGGGCCTACAGCCGATGCTGGCGTTGGTGCACGTCAGCACCAAGGTGTTGAAGTCGTTGCAGATCCGACCGATCGTGCAAGGCAAGTACGGCAAGGCGACACAGGTCAGCAGTGGCCTTGCCACCTGGGGTATGCACGGCATCAGCGTCGACGACGAAGCCCAGTTCACCGGACCGGTGGTCTTCCTGATGCAACTGGAAGGCCCCGGAACGGCCACGCCACTCAACGATCAGCCGTGGCCAGGGTCGGTCACGCCGGCGCTTCCCGTGATCCATCGGGCGCGACCCGTGACCGGCACGTACACCATGTCGATTCCGTCCGATCTGACATTGAAGGCGGTTGCGAAGGACGGGCAGTCGACCAACATTCCGTACTCCCTGGACCTGCCCAGCCTCAAGGCCGCCGGGGTGGCCTCGCTCGCCGGGGACGATGGCACCCCGTTGCGCTACCGCCCGACAGCGGACAAGCCGCTGCCATCGGACACACCGCTCTTCCTGACTGCCGACACGCTTGTCAGCCAGGTAGTCGTGGCGCTGACCGAGATGGTGCATGGGCCTATCCCGCTGGAGTTGCGCCTGAAGGTCGAGCAACTGCTCGGGGCTGGGCTCGACGAGTGGCTCCCGTGGCACTCCGTAGGTGACCAAGCAGGGGGCCCTGCCGCCCTGGAAATCTACGATGGCCCGATCAGCGCAACCCGGGGGGCATCCCAGGAGCAGACCAAGGCCACCATCGGCATGCGCCTGGTGTTCGAGGATGCTGACGGCTTCCAGTTGAACGGCCTACCACTGTCCTTCGGCACCTACTCCGACATGGGCGTGGCGGCAGTCAACTCCACCGGACTTCAGGTCACGAAGGGTTTCTGGGGCGGGCTGCGAATGCGGTTCCCTCTTAACATCCACAAAAAACTGCGCGGCATCCACATCGACCAGTACAGCTATCAACCCCAGCTTGCCCAGCGACGGGAGAAGACGGTCGCCTCCGAGGTGGAGAGCGCCGGCAGTTCCGGGCGACTGCACATGAACGTCAGTCGGATGGCGCTGGCTGCCGTCAACGTCCACGTCGAGGTGTCGATCGAGACACGCGTCGAACGTAACGTCGCCGGCAAGGTCGCCAAGTGGGCTCTCCCGCCGGCTGGGGCAGCACAGCGGGCGCTGCGAACCGCTGCTGGTGTGTTCGGAAGCTGGGGCCAGGCGGTCGCGAGCTTCTTGCTCCCCTCGGGCACGGGGGGAAATCGCACCGTGAGCGTGCCAGCCGTCGGCCAAACGGCCTTCGATGCGCTGGACGCCACCGAACTGGGGCTGATGCCGCCTCAGATGGCACTGCACTACGACAAGACAGTCACCTACGTCCTGCCCTCGACGCTGCGGCACGGACTCGGGGGTGGATCAGTGGCGAAGCCACCGGTCCTGAGCGGGTTCCTCACCCAGGTGGTGCAGTCGGTTGAACAGCGGTACGGCCATTTTGTCGCCAAAGCCGTACGTCAGGATATTGGCAAGCTTGGAGGCCCTGCCGCTGGCGGAGCGGTGGTGAACACGTTGCTCGGCGGCGGCGTCCGCATCGAGGTGCCGGTATCCGAGTACCTGCGCGCGTGGGGACTGCCAATACTGCCCGGCACCCGCACCATCACCGTCATGCTTCAGGCATCCCCGATCGGCGGCGAATATCTGGGCGTGGCACCGAGTCTGCACCGGCTCGGAAACCGGGCCGGCAGTGACACGACGAGGCGGGAGGCGGAGACCCGCGATTCGCGGACGATTCTCGATTACATGCGGGGATGGTTCGTCACCGAACCGGATGGTGCCAACAGCATGTTGGTCAACCTGCACGGCGACCTACGCGGCATAACCAAGCGCTCGACGACGCAAGCCGAGCATCAGGAACTCAGCACTGGCCTGATCCAGGAAACCGGGCGCTCCGGTGATGGCCTGGTCCAGTGGGCCAACGACAACGGCATCGAACCCGAGAGTCTGCGCGATGTGGGAAGTGCTGGAGGGGCGACGTTCGACGTACGCCTGCGATTGACAGCGAAGGTGACGGTCGAGACGGCACCGACGGCAGTGGCGGACGCGGCGACTTCCGGTGCGTTCCAGACCGAGGACCTGTGGTGGGTCGCCCAGGATGACGATCAAGGCCAGCCGAATCCCGACTATGTCGTTACAACTCGGGTGAAGTTCGACCCGCGACTACTGCAACAGGCCGTGTCCGATGTGGCACCGGAGATGACCGCCCCGGCGGCCGTCGCGCCCGTAACAGCGCCGACGTTCGACCTGCCGGCCGGTCAATCCCTCGCCGACCAGCGTATCGGCCTGGAAGTCGACCCGACCATACTGGCTCGGGCCAGGGAGGGGCTGATCTTCGGTATCGGCGCGATACGCGATCACGTTACTCACCTCGCCACGCCCGAGGCCGTCACAGCCCCCTTGCCCCTACCGGAGGTCGAAAGCCCATTCGCCGGCCTGATCGTCAAGGCTGCCCAGGGTGTGGCCAGCCTCTGGCAGAACTACGTCTGGTCAGCACCGCCTGGCTCGTCATGGTTCCACCCGAAGAGCGTCATCGCTGATCAGATCTTTGCCATCATCAATCCGGCGTTCCTCGCCAACCGCCTGCCCGAACTCCTCACCACCGGTATCACGGAACGGATACTGCTCCCGCGCTACCGGTTCTACCACCACTTCGCCGACCTCGAGTTGCACGTCGATCCCATTGAGGTCACGGAACACGGGATTACCCATGACGTGATGGACAAATCGATGCAGGCAACCACAGTCACCGACAGTCACACCACGACGAGCTCTGCCGGTCACGCGTTCATGCCCTGGATCAACCCAGACTTCGCGCTGACGAATTACGAATACTACGACGGGCCGGGGACAGCCTCCATGGGGGTGTTGCAGGGAGCCGACATCATTAGTCGACACGACGAGAGTGCCGGCACCCGGGAAAAGAAAGCCGCCAGCGGCGGTGTCAAGACCACCGGCGGTTCGTACACCACCCTGGAGTTCAGGGTGCGCTGGCTCGCCGCGATCAAGCCCACTAATCCCCCCGGTGGCAAGCTCAATCCCTACGGGTGGCTGTCCCCGCAGTACATCGAAATTCCCGACGGTGTGATCCGGCTACCGGTGCCAACCAATCTCAAGCACGAGATCATGGCCTCCCCGCGTCGCTTCTTCACGACGGCGACGCCAACTCCAATCGTTCGTTCGACTCGGCCCGCACCGGCCGTTGTCGAAGACCTGGGCGGCCATGGAGATTCCGCTGGTGCCGCGGAGACCGCCCACGTGCCGCTGTGGCCGTTGAAGCTGCCTGCCACCGTCGACACTCGTGACGGGCTTGTCCATGTCATCCCGGCAGCTCGCGACGAGCGCCACTCCTCGTTAATCAACAATCTGGCCACGGCCGCCGCTGCCGTTCAGCAGCCGGTAATTCTGTTGAACCAACCGACTCGCCAGGCGCTACCGTCCGCGCTCGCGGACCTGAACTATCTGCTCGAACAGTACGCCCAACGTGGCCAGCTACCCATCGTGGTGACGACCATGACCTCGGTGCTCAGTCAGGTGATCGAGCAGACGAACAAATATGGTGCGGTGGTGTTGCACCCTGCCCCGGCGGCCGGGCTCCGACTCGATAACGAATGGACGATGTCGCCCCCGGAGCATGCAACCGATGCCGGCAACGCACGTTTGCTGGCAGGGCAGAGCCTGTTTGGGCGGGCAGCCGGAACGAGCGGCTGGCGATGGGACAACATCACCCCGGAGGTTCTGCGGACCGCTGGTGAGCAGGCTAGGAAGACCCCAGCGGTCGCTGTGGTCGACGACATGCTCGCTAACTTGATCTGGGCAGCGAACCTGACGAAGGCGCGGGATGTCCTTCGGGAGAACCGGCAGCGATGGACTGCTCAATGGCGAGCGTCCAGCCTGGCCCAGGTTGAGAAGATGCTCGAACGAGTGCCCAACCAGCCTGAGTTGAGTGTCTTCGCGCCCGTGCTCGAGTTCGAGGCGAAGGGGCAGGCCGACATCGTCTTCGACTACGCCCTCGCTGAGCCGGCCGACCAACCCAGAGTGCTGATCGAGGCGGTGAACGGTCTGGAAGGAGCTGGAAAACTCAACCCGACCAGCCCGCTGGACGGCGGTCTCACTACGGTCGAGCTGCAATCGATGGTGACCAGAGTTGGTGGGCCCGATGTCGCGAAGACGATGCTGCAGGCTCTGCAGGACATCAAAACGGATTTCGGCGCAGCCGAGGCCTTCGTTCTCGCCAACAAGGACAAACTCGACCTGCCGCAGAAAGAGCAGTGGGTCGGGGCGATTGCCCTGCTCTCGGAGTACGGCGACCAACAGAAGGCGGCCCTGACCGCAGCCGTCTTCGAATGCTGATGGCGCTCTGGTCGGGTCATCCGCGTAGGTGGCAGAGGTTCGCGGCACCAGGAGTCGTGACCTGGGGTCGGCTGTCATGCAGTCAGCCAACGGCATATCCGGTGACCCGGCGGGAAAGCGCGAGGCGTCCGACAGCCCAAACCGGAGCAGGAGAAAAACATGCCTTTCATCACCGTGGGGACGGAAAACTCCGCACCCATCGACCTGTACTACGAGGACCACGGTTCCGGTAAGCCCGTGGTGCTCATCCACGGCTTCCCGTTCAACGGGGCAACGTGGGAGAAGGAGACCAGGGCGCTGCTCGACGCCGGATACCGGACGATCACCTACGATCGGCGCGGTTACGGCAACTCGGCGCAGCCGGCGTTCGGGTACGACTACAACACGTTCGCCGCGGACCTGGACGTGCTGATGACCGAGCTGGACCTCAACGACGTGACCCTGGTGGGGCACTCGATGGGCACCGGCGAGGTTATTCGCTACCTGGGCAACTACGGTTCCCAGCGCGTGAGCAAGGCAGTGGTGCTCAGCCCGCTGCAACCGATGCTGGCCAAGGCGAACGACAACCCCGAGGGCGTCGACCGGAACCTCTTCAAGGGCTTCCAGGACGCCATCATCAAGGACCGCTTCGCCTACCTGACGTCCTTCTGCGACGCGTTCTTCAACCCGGACCAGAACATGGGCAAGCGGGTCAGCGAAGAGGCGTACCGGGCGCACTGGCAGATCGGTGCGATGGCCTCCGGCAAGGCCACCCACGACAGCGTGGACTCCTGGCAGGAGGACTTCCGCCAGGACCTGCCGAAGATCGACATTCCGGTGTTGATCGTGCAGGGTGACCAGGACCGGGTGCTGCCCTACCCGGTGACCGGCCAGCGGCTCGGCCCGATGATGCCCACCGGCACGCTCATCACGCTCAAGGGCGCGCCGCACGGCATCCCGTGGACGCACGCCGACGAGGTCAACAAGGCGATCATGGACTTCATGAAGCAGCCGGCGAAGGCCCGCGCCTGACTCGTCCCGGTAGCCGATCGGACGCCAGCGCCGTAACGGCGCTGCGGCACCCGGCCCACGGTTCGCACCGGGGCCGGGTGTCGGCGTCGTTCACGCCCGGATCAGCGTCACCAGCCCCGCCGCCACCAGCACGCCGGCCCAGAGTCGGTCGACGTTGAACCAGGCCTTGCGCAGCACCCCCACCCCGAGCACCTCGTAGACCAGCACCGCGATGACCAGTGCGGTGCCGAGCATCGCCACGGTGTGTACACCGGCGGCCGCGAGCCCGGACAGCGCACCGACCGGCGCGGCGGCCAGGTGCCCGGAGTGGCCCCCGGACACCGGCTCGGCCACCAGCACCGGCAGCAGCATCAACCCCGCGCCGTGCGCCGACGACATGAGGAACGACCAGCCGGCGAGCTGTGCCGCCGACAGGCGCATGCCCGCCCAGCGGAAGTGCCGCTCGGAGAGCAGCCGCCACAGTCCGAAGCCGACCAGCAGCACGCCGCCGACCACCGCCAGGGCCGTGCTCGTCGTCACCGACCTGGTCGCGGTGACCAGGGCGGCGACGATCGCCACCGACGCGAGATGCCCCGCCGCGATCGGCGGCAGGGCGCGCAGCAGCGCCGCCCGGCTGCGCTCCTGAAGGCCCCGGGCCACCGCGAACAGCCAGCCCATCGCCGGGTTCAGGCCGTGGAACGCGCCGAGCGCCGCGAGCGTGGCAAGGGTCCCGAGGGTCACGGAAAGCAGTACGAGTCGGAGGACGCGTCCCCGCCCTGCAACCGGGTCTGGTGCACGCGCAGCCCTCGGAACTCGTCCCCGTGCGGGAAGAACCGCTCGTCGGGGGTGAGCCCGCCGGCCTCCACGTCGACGTCGAGCTTGGCCAGCCACGCGCCCACCCCGTCGGGGTAGAACTGGTCGTCCCACGAGCCGTAGAGCGAGTTGCTGACGTAGACGCGTCGGCCGTCCCGGCTGACCTCCACCATCTGCGGGCCGCCGGCCAGGGCCTCGTCCGGGGCGGACGGGTGGGCGGTGCGGCGGACGATCCCGCCCAGGTGCACCGAGCCGGTCTGCACCGGGTGCAGCGGGTCGCTGACGTCGTACTGGCGCAGCTCGCCGGTGCCCCAGCAGGACACGTACAGGAAGCGGTCGTCGACGGACAGGTCGATGTCGGTCACCAGCGGTGGTACCGCCCCGAACGGCTTGAGCAGGTCGGGCAGGTCCGCCGGGTCGGCCGGCTCCGCCGGAATGTCGATCACCTTGGTGACCGCCCAGGCGTCCCCGTCGCGGTGCCACAGCCAGACCGAGGCGGACAGGTCCTCGACGCTGATCACCACCCCGACGAACCCGTACGACTTCGTCGGATCGTGCGCCGGGCGCAGCTCCAGCGGCATCTGGTACTGATCGCCCAGGTCGACCCGCTGCACGTGCCGGCGCTTGGCGAGGTCCCAGAAGTGGATGGCGTGACCGTAGCGGCGGCCCAGCAGCAGTTCGCCGATGATGCCGTCCTCGATCATCGACGGGGTGCCCCACTCGCTGGTGACCAGCACGTCCTGGTTGAGGTGCCACCACACGTCGTACGCGAGGAACTGCGGCCCCCGGTCGGCCTCCCACGCCCCGCGGACCTCGAAGGTGGTGTGGTCGAGGATGGCGACGCCACCCGGGCCTTCCTCGCCGTCCGCGCCGCCCAGCGCGGACAGGTAGATCCCGTCCGGACCACAGTGCACGGTGTGCGGGCGGGAGTAACCGGCCCGCTTGGCCAGCTCCTCCGGGCCGATCACCTTGACGACCTGCGGCTGGCGGGGATCGGGCTGGGTGTCGACGACGTGGATGCGTGAGGAGCGCAGGCCCGGCACGATCAGGTAGCGCCGCTCGACGTGCGGGTGCGGGGCGGTCGGGCAGAGCGCGCTGCTGCACGCGTTCCAGCCGAAGTGGTGCAGCTCGTCGCCGAGGTGCGGCAGGTCGGTCCAGCCGACGACCCGGCCGTAGTCGGGGGAGTCCGGGTCGGTGTCGAGCACCACGATGGCGTCCGGGCGGCTGGCCGAACGGTCGAAGGCCGCCACGTAGGCGAGCTTCTCCGCCGGGGCGGTCGCCGCCTCGCGGGGTGACGGGTAGAAGGTGGGGTCGGGTGTCCAGCGGGTCATCGCATCTCCGCTTCCTCAGGTGGTGGGAACGCTTCCTCAGGTGGTGGGAACGCTTCCTCAGGTGGTGGGAACGCCGAGTCGGTCGAGCAGGAGACGGCGCAGCGCGCCGAAGCCCGGGTCGTCCGGGGTGCGGGTGGGTGGTAGGTCGACGGGGAGGTCCGCGGCGATGCGGCAGTCGTCGAGGAGCAGGATCCGGTCGGCGAGTAGCAGCGCCTCCTCCACGTCATGCGTGACGAGCAGGGCGGCGAAGCCGTGCTCGGCGCGTAGCCGGCGCAGCAGCACCTGCATCCGCAGCCGGGTGAGCGCGTCGAGCGCGCCGAACGGCTCGTCGAGCAGCAGCAGGTCCGGTTCGCGGACCAGCGCCCGCGCGACGGCCACCCGCTGTGCCTGCCCACCGGACAGCTCGGCCGGCCAGGCCCGGTGCCGCTCGGCCAGCCCGACTTCGGCCAACGCGCGCTCGATCCGGCCGGCGGTGTCCGGGCCGGACAGACCGAGCCCGACGTTGGCCGCCACCCGCTTCCAGGGCAGGAGCCGGTGCTCCTGGAAGACCACGGCGGCGGTGCCGTGCACGACCGTCTCACCGGTGGCCTCGCCGTCCAGGCCGGCGAGAATGCGCAGGAGGGTGCTCTTGCCCGAGCCGCTGCCGCCGAGCAGGGCCACGACCTCGCCCCGCGCGATGCTCAGGCCGACCCCGGCCAGCACGACCGTCGGCCCGAAGGACCGGCGGATCGCGTGGGCGGTCAGCACCGGGGCCGCGCCGGTCAGGTGGCTCGCAGTCCGCGTCGCCATGTCAACATCCTCCTCTCCGCAACGCGCAGGGCAAGGTCCGATATCAGCCCGAGCAGCGCGTAGACGAGCAGGCCGAGGACCACCACGTCGGTCTGGCTGAACTCCCGCGCCTCCATCATCAGGAAGCCGATGCCGGTCTGGGCGTTGACCTGCTCGCCGACGACGAGGCTGAGCCAGGCCGCGCCGATCGCGAGGCGCAGGCCGAGGAAGAGCGACGGCAGCGCGCCGGGCAGCACCACGTGACGCAGCCGGGCGGCCTGCCCGAGCCCGCAGACCCGGGCGGCCTCCACCAGCCGCTCGTCGATGTCCCGGATGCCGGCGTACGTGTTGAAGTAGACGGGGAAGAACGCCCCCAGGGCGACCAGGCTGATCTTCAGCGACTCGCCGATGCCGACCCAGATGATCAGCAGGGGCACCAGGCCCAGGTGCGGCAACATGCGGGCCATCTGCACCGGAGGGTCGACCAGGTCGTCGCCGAGTCGCAACAGCCCGGCCACCGTACCCAGGACGAGCGCCAGCACGCCGCCGATGAGCAGGCCCGCGCCGGCCCGGGTGAGGGAGTCCACCAGGTGCACGGCGAGCGTGCCGTCGCGGGACAGTCGCCAGCCGGTCGCGAGGACGTCGCTCGGCGCGGGCAGCTTCTCCGGCGCCAGCAGGCCGGTCCGGGCCGCCAGCTCCCAGCCCAGGACCAGGGCGACCGGGCTGACCAGCCGCCACCACCGCCGGGACGGCCGTGGGCGGCGGGCTTCGGGGGCCGCTTCGGCCACGACCTCCGGCGGCGTCTCGAGCAGCGGTGTACGACTCACTGGAACACCGCGCTGAAACGGTCGTCCACCCGGCCCCTGATGTCGACCGGCCCCGGGATCAGGTCCAGCGCGACGAAGCTGTCGGTGATCGCCTGGAGTTCGTCGCCGATGGCCGGGGTGACCGGGGCGAGCGGCTTGGCGCTGCGGTCCAGGGCACGGCTGGTGACGTCCTCCGGGATCTTCAACTCCGGCGCGAGCGTGCGCGCCCGCTCCTGCGGGTTGGCGATGCCCCAGTCGGTCGTCTCGCGGTACTTCTGAAGGAACGCCCGTACGTCGTCCGTGCGCTCGGTGACCGCGTCCGGGGCGGCCAGCACGTACTCGCGGTTGCTGGCCAGGCCGGTCGCGTCGGCGAGCACCCGTACGCCAGGCTGCTCGGCCAGAGCGAAGTACGGGTCCCAGATCACCCACGCGTCGACCTGCCCGCTGTCGAAGGCGGGCCGTCCCTCGGCCGGCTTGAGGTACTTGACGTTGATGTCGCGCAGCGTCATCTTGTTCGCCTCCAGCAGCCGTACCAGAAGCCAGTGCACGTTGGAGCCCTTGTTGAGGGCGACCGTCCTGCCCTTGAGGTCGGCGAAGCTGCGGTAGCCGCTGTCGGCCTTGACGAGCACGGCCTCGCCCTGCGGGATCGGGGCCGAGGTGCCGACGATGGAGAACGGGATCTTCCCGGCGGCGGCGAAGACCGGTGGGGCCTCGCCCACCTGCCCGATGTCGATCGACCCGGCCTTGAGCGCCTCGGTGAGCGCCGGCCCGCTCTCGAACAGCGACCACTCGACGTCCGGTGCCGCGTCGCGCGCCTTGACCAGGCTCAACCCACCGAAGCGCTGGTAGCCGACGCGCAGTTTGCCGCCGTCACCGCCGCCGGCGTCGGCGGACTCGCCGCACGCGCTCACGCCGCCCGCGGCGAGCAGGACGAGGGCGGTGAACGCCGCCGTGCGCAGGCGGCGACGCGGGGGATGACCAGGGGAGGGGGTACGCATGACGGCTCCTTGATCGGGGCAGGTGGGCCGGGCCGCGTCGACCGGCGGGGGATGGCGTGGGCGGTAGCCTACTAACCCGATAGGTTTTATGGGTAGGCTGTCGGCGGGTTCGTCCCACCCCTCAGGAGCGCCACGCGCACACACGGAAAGAGCCGCGATGACCCTCACCTTCCACTGGTTCCTGCCCACCAACGGCGACAGCCGGGACGTCGTCGGCGGTGGACACGGCGTACCCACCGGAGCGGCCGGTGGCGCCCGCCCGCCGAGCGTTGCCTACCTGGGGCAGATCGCCCGCACCGCCGAGCAGCTGGGCTTCGTCGGCGCGCTCACCCCGACCGGCGCGTGGTGCGAGGACGCCTGGCTCACCACGGCGATGCTCAGCGAGGTCACCGAACGCCTCAAGTTCCTGGTGGCGTTCCGACCCGGTCTGACCTCACCCACCCTCGCCGCGCAGATGGCCTCCACCTTCCAGCGGCTGTCCCGGGGGCGACTGCTGCTCAACGTGGTGACCGGCGGCGAGTCGACGGAACAGCGGGCGTACGGCGACTTCCTGGACAAGGACGCCCGGTACGCGCGAGCCGACGAGTTCCTGCACGTCGTACGCGCGCTGTGGCGGGGCGAGACCGTCGACCACGCCGGCACGCATCTGCGCGTCGAGCAGGCGCGGCTGCACCGGCTCCCCGATCCGCCGCCGGCGGTCTACTTCGGTGGCTCGTCCGCCGCCGCCCTGCCCGTGGCGGTGCGGCACAGCGACGTCTACCTCACCTGGGGCGAGCCGCCGGCCCAGGTCGCCGAGAAGCTCGACCGGGTCCGGTCGCTGGCTGCCGCCGCCGGCCGGGAACTGCGCTTCGGCATCCGGCTGCACGTCATCGCCCGCGACACCGCCGACGAGGCGTGGGCACAGGCCCGCCGGCTGCTCGACGGCATCGCCGAGGCCGACATCAAGGCGGTGCAGGACGGGCTGCGTCGCAGCGAGTCCGAGGGGCAACGCCGGATGCTCGACCTGCACGGCGGCTCCCGCGACAGCCTGGAGGTCGCGCCCAACCTGTGGGCCGGCGTCGGCCTCGTCCGGGGTGGAGCCGGCACCGCCCTGGTCGGCAGCCATCGGGAGATCGCGGACCGGATCGCCGAGTACCACGCGCTCGGCATCGACGAGTTCATCCTCTCCGGCTACCCCCACCTGGAGGAGGCGTACTGGTTCGGCGAGGGTGTGCTGCCGATCCTGCGCGAGCGCGGACTGTGGCGGCACCCCGACGGCGAGCCGGACTCAGCCGATCTCCCGGACATCCCCTTCGCCGGGACTGCGACCCTTCGTCCGGCACCACAGCCGGCCGCGGCCCGCTGAGCGACCGGTGGGTGCGGGCGCCCGGCGCGCCCGCACCCGACGACGTGCCGCTGCCTCCACGCGCATCCCGCCCGCGCCGGTAGTCTCGCCGCGTGAATCCGAAGGTGATCGAGGGCCGGTTGACCGAGACGCAGGCCGGCTCGGGTGTGGAACGGCGCGCTTTCGGTGAGTTCGTCGGGCCGCGCGGTGAGCTCGCGTCGTACGCGTTCGGCTGGACGACCAACTCCGAGCACCACCACGCCCGGCTCACGGTGGGAATCGGGGCCGGAAACCCCGGCGGCGCCAGCTTCCACGCGGTCATCTTCGACAGGGAGAACAGCTACGCCTGCTCGCTCGTCGACGAGCCGTTCGAGCGAGTCCCCGAGGGCGGCCCCGACCTCACCGCGACCGAGGCCCGCGCACACGAGGATCTGCCGTTCATCTGGTGGCTGGTGGACCTCGTCATGGAGCGGGACCGGCGCGCGCGGTGGATGGAACACTGGCTGCTGGGGACCAACAGCATCCAGACCGGCGAGGTCTTCGACCAGAAAGAGCCGATCCTGTACGTCAGCCACGACGCCGACGACGGACTCTGGCAACTCATCGGCACGAGCGACGCCGACCCCGCGACGGGCAAGCTCAGTCACCTCCACCACGCCGTGGAACACGACCTCACGCTGCTCGACGTTCTCGACCTCGGTCCCGGCGAGAGCGCCCACCGCACCGGGCCGGACGCGCCCTGGACCGCCGGACCGTCCTGAGACGAGCGGGCGACAACGCCGAGGCGAAGCACGTGCCCCCAATGCAGGTTGGGCTGTGCAGCACGCGCGACCAGCGGCATGAGCGGATGGTCTACACCGGGCATATTGAGCCAACCATGTAAAGCGCCCGGGCTTACTCGAAAGCCTTGGTGCAGCTTTATTAAACGGCGTCCCGCGCCGCAGCTCAATTGAAAGCGGGTACATACGACGCCATCCGCGCCTTAGCGTGGCTCAACCGTGCCAGCCGCGAACTGCGCGTTGCCTGACGAAACCCTTACCCAAGGGCGTAGGAGTAGCGCGTCCTGCCGCCCGCAGGTAACCGGCAGACCTCTAACTCGGTTTACGGGCACTTACCAGGTGAGTCGACAGCCAGGGACCGCTCCACCACAACCGCCAGCCTAAGCCGCGCCGACTTACTTCGGCCATACCGAGGTGCCGCAGTCGTTGCTGGTACTGACGGGTGCCGCTAAGGTCAGCGATCAGCAATCGCCCTCCGGGCCGCAGTACCCGCACCGCTTCATTCATCGCACGGTCTCGGTCATCAAGCGCTTTAAGGTTGTGCACAGCCACATTGGAGACGACCACGTCGAACGATTCATCCGCCAGCGGTAGCTGGATCAAGTTGCCGGTATGAAGCTCGACGCGATCCGCGACACCCGCAGCGGCCGCATTGCGCATGGTCGCGTCCGGGTTGTTGCCCGATTGGTCAGCACGCCAGAGGTCGACGCCGACCGCTCGCCCGGCAGGGACCCGCTGCGCTGCGGAGATCAATAACGCGCCGCGACCGCAGCCGAGATCCACAACCTCTTCGCTACCGCGCAGCTTCAGCTCGTCGAGCAGCCGCCCCCAGACCACGAACTTCCCGACCCGAGAGGCATAGAGGGCCAACAAGCAACAGGACAAAATCAGTGCGGTGCCGACCAGCGGCCAGAACGTCTGCTGGACAACAGCTTGGGCAATACCGGCACCCATCAGCACCACCGGCACGATCAGAAGCCGCGGAGCGTCGATCCCGTAGTCGCCCGGCGGCCTGGATTTCGGCATCTCACTGGCCGGATCATGATTCACATCGCGGTACGTTATCCGCTACGGACGGAAAAATCTGCCCCGCCGGACGACCGAAGCAGCCGAAAAATCTCGTCAATGATCGCCTTGGCTTGTGAGACGCACTGATCTCGGCGAAAGCGCGCTCCGCGACGCAAGGCGGCGTTACGCCCCCTACCTGCAGTGCGTCATGCTGGTCCAAACCTCGCTCCATGAGGGTGGGGTCAACAACCAACGAGCCGTCGCGAGGTCGTCCGGATGCGTCCTAGTACTCCAGCCGTACCTGGTGGAGGTGAAGTCTTCGCTGGTAGTGGGCTGTTTTGGCGCGGTATTGGTGTCGGCGTCGCCATCGTGACCATCGATGGATGTGGACGAAGGGTCGGATGGTGGTGATCAGGTGTGCCAGCAGACGGCGGACCTCGCCGAGGGTGAGAGGGATGAGGCCGTCGTCGGATTCGGTGCCCCCTTTTTGGCGTGGGCGGCGGTGACGGCGAGGTAGGCGTGGGCGCACAGAACGAGCGTTATGTGGCGGTACCAGGCGTCGTAGCGACGCACCTGATGATGGTCCAAGCCGATCTCGGTCTTCGCGGTCTGGAAGCATTCCTCGACCGCCCACCGGGTCCCGGCGATCTGGTGATGCTGCGGCGGATCAGCAACCAGTGGCCGTAACCGTCGTCGGTACCGGGGAGGGAGGCCACGGCCCAGTCGTAGAGTCGTGGTCCTTTGGCGCCGGCGCCACAGCTACGGCGCTTCCATGCCAGGGCCGGCGCGTTGGCGGCGAGGACGTCCGGGCGGGAGTTGCCCGCCGTGGTCGGGACCCGCTGGTTGCGAGGCACGGCCAGGACATAGCCCATCCTGTGCTGCTGCAGCCAGGTCCGGAATTTCGAGTCCTGTCCGTATGCCTCGTCGGCGGTGACCCATCGCGCCGGCAGGCCGGCGGTGATGGCGCGTTCGATCATCCGCAGGCCCAGGGCGGGTTTCGTGGCGAACCCGACGCTGGCTGCGATGCCGGCTTCCTCGCGGCGGGCGGGGTCGTCGCACCAGCCGCGGGGCAGATACAACTCCCGGCGTGCGCCCGGCCGGGCTGGCATAGGCCAGGAACACCCCGAGCTGGCAGTTCTCCGTCCGCCCGGCCGTGCCCGAGTACTGACGCTGCACCCCGGCCGACTTGATGCCCTTCTTCAGGAACCCGGTCTCGTCGACAATCAGCACACCGTCGTCGTGACCGAGGTGCTCGGACACGTAGGCGAACAGATCATCGCGGACCGCGTCCGGGTCCCACGCGGACCTGTTGAGCAGCCGCTGCATCCGGTCCGGCGTCGCATCGCCGGCAGCCTCGGCCAGGGTCCAGCCGTTCTTGCTGGCCAAGGGTGACAACAGCCCGACCAGGTAGGTCAACGCCTGCCGGCGCGGTTCCGCACGCCCGAACCGGTGCGCGAACCGCGCCAACAGATCATCCAAACCCGCCCGCCAGCCCACGATCTCATCGATCAACACAAGCACGGGAGCCTGCCGGCGCTTCGACCGACCACAACAGACAGACGGTGCGATCACGTCACCCGTGAGCCGGTAGCATCGACATCCGCAGCTACGTGGCAGGCTCAACTACGTCGTCGATCATGCCAGTGAGCTGCCGAAACTCCAGATCAGGCAACTGCGGCTGGAGTACTAGGCCGTGTGTCTAAAGCCCCTGGCCGGCCTGCGGAGGCCGTGAGGACCGGCCGTTTCGGCCGTTGGTGAACCGCCGCTCGCGGGCCTGTGGTCCGGCCGGATCGGAGCCGCCCGCTCCATTGAGCGTGATGCCTGTGGGGCATCAAGATGACTCACAGGCATCACCCTCATTGTGGTGTCCGCCGCGCCAGGCTCAAGGCGAAGGCCTCACACCTGCTGTCTGCCCCTCGGCTCGACCGAGGACCTTGACACACGGCCTAGTCGGAACGGGCGACCCGGCCTCCGGCAACCCGGCGGACGGCGAGGCTCACCGTCGTACTGCCCACTGCCATCCCGACCAGCACCAGGACTGCTCCGACAACCCACAGAACCTGTCGTCGCGCAACGCCGCCTGTCGGGACCAGGCGGCGGTGAAGGCGACGGTCATCACGGGTGCCACCAGCCACGGGCTGAGTCGCCACGCGGCCAGTGCGGCCAGCAGCGCGAAGTTGGCAGGGAACGCCGCAGGGTAGGCGGCCCGCAGCCGTTGCGCTGGATCTGATTCCCGGCGCTGCGGCCCGCCTCCCGGCCGATGACCCGGATCAGGGGCGTGGCATGGCGGACCGCTCGTACCGACGCACCAACTCGGTCAGGAACCGGATCGGCTTGAGCACCCGCTCGGGGTCCTCCGCGCGGAACACCGGGCCGGACCCGATCACCGCACGCTCGTCCACCACCACACCGGTGAGCGGCTTGCGCCACCCGAAAGTGGCGGACGTCGCCCACCTCTCGAACTCCGGGGACGGCTCGGGCACATGGACCAGCCAGGCCGTGAACGTCTTCCCAATCCAGGTGTAGTCGAAAATCGTGAACCGCAACCCGTCGTGGGTGCCGCGCAGCACCGACCACGCCGCCGGGCTGCTCTCGAACTGGAGGTGATGCCGCAAGGTGTCCACCAGCTCCGTGTCCACCTCGGTGAACTGCCAGCCCTCCCGGCGGGCCAGCTCGAGCCGGTCGGCCACTGGGGCCGACGGGTCCTTCCCGCGGTCGCCGCGGACCAGGAACCCGCCGAGCAGGACCATCAGGGCGCCCAGGCCGACCAGGGCGCCACCCTTGGACTGGTTGACGGCGCGCTGCCCCTCGGCGTCACGGACGCTGCGCTGCCCGTCGCGGTAGGTGACGCACGTGTCGCCCTCGCTCATCTCCGAGCCGCCGCAGGAGTTCGAGCCGTCCGCCAGGAACACCGCGCCCAGGATCAGCATCGCGATCCCCGCCAGCAGGATGAACCACGATCGACGGTCCACTCGTCGCTTGGCCATGAGTTCCCCCGGGATGACGCCGCTCGATGTTCGAAAGTCGTGTCAACCTAGCAGGACGCCCGGCGTGGGCGTCAGACGCCCAGCAGTGCGGGCCCGGCCCGGGCCCGGCGGCGTTCGGCCTGCCCACCACCAACGACGGGGCACGCGACGACGTGCTGGTCGCTCAGAACCCATCCGGCGCAAGCCTTATCAGCCGATCACCTGCCACGCCTCGTACGAGCCGCTCGTCGCGCCGGTCCGCGCGTCGACCGTGTAACCGGTGTCCCAGCCCAGCCAGACGAGCCAAACCCCGACTGTGGCCACCGCCAGGAAGAGCCCGCCGATCAGTGCGCCCGTACGCCTCGCCGCCGTCATCGAGCGATCATCTTCCGCATCGGCCTGTCGCGGGAATGACATCCCGTTCGTGGGCACGTCGACGCCCCGCCCGCCGTCGGAGCCCGTGATCGTTGGTCGTTGAGCGACACGACACGCCGTGCAGTTTGTTGCTCAGCCGCCAACGATCATCGGGTCAGGTGCCCGTGGCGTCCCACACGACGACGCGGACCACGAACGCCTGATCGGCACGGGTGTTCGTGATGGTGGCGAACCCGAGGCGTCCCTCCGAGGTACGGAAGCACCAGTCCGCGCCGGGCGTGAACAAGGCCCGCGCCGAGCCGGTGGCCGACGCCACGCAGCCCGCGTACGCCTGGGCGGGGTTGCCGCCGGAGTACTGGTACACGCTCGGAGTGTTGGCGACCTGGATGTTGTCCGACCGCACCTGCCCCCAGTCGTGGTAGAGGTCCAGCCCGTCCGTGGCCCCGTCGGAGTGGTGCGGCACGACCGGCTGATCCCGCTGGTCGACGTCGACGGCCGCCGACCGGGGCAGCACCACGGTCTGGTCGACGAGGGTGCGGGGTGTGTCGGGGTTCGCACCAGGGGTGGCCTGGCTCGGGGAGGGCGCGGCGGGGCCGGTGGTCGGTGGGGGTGCGGTGGCCGACGTCGGCGAGCCGGTGGGTGACGGCATCGACGACGAGCCGGCGGTGGATGACGGCGTCGACCGGTGGCGGAGCTGGGTCGCCAGGACACCGCCGAGCAGCAGGCAGCCGAGTGCCAGCATGGCGATCGCGACGCGGGTCCGCCGACGCCACAGCCAGAACCCGCCGAGCAGCAGCACCGCCGTCAGGGTGAGGGCGAACAGCAGCACGTCCTGTTTGAGCCAGCTCTCCACCGCGGTCACCACACCGAGGATGTTGGCCGCCACGCCGATCACGGCGAGCGTCCTGATCCGACGGTCGTCGCTGGCGCCGGTGGTCGACGCGGGGGGCGGGGACTCACCCAACGGATGCCTCCACTATGGATCGGACGAGGCGGACGGGAACGCCCGCTACCGCCATGATCCCATCGACGCGCTCGCGTGCGAGCCGCCGCGAACCACGATGCGGCCCGCAGGCGCGTCGGCTTTCCGACCCCGGCGCCGGCACGGCATGATCCCTCATCCCGGGCAGACTGTTGCCCCCGCCGGTGGCGATCCTCTACGGTCGGCACAAGCGGTGGGCGGTGCGGTCCGCATCCGACCGACACCGCCGGATGCCCGTCGTGCGGGCCGGGATGGTGGAGTCCCGGGCCACCCCGGCGACGACGGTTCCGGCGGTCGTGTGATCCCAGCTCGTACTCCGGGTGTCGCTGCCCGGCGCGGCTCCGCGCGGAGCCGACGGCGAGCCGGCCACGCCGATCCCCACCGGAGAATCCCGTGTTCCTCAGCCCGCACGAGCAGGACCGCCTGCTCGTCCACGTCGCGGCCGATGTCGCCCGCCGCCGCCGCGAGCGCGGCCTGCGACTCAACTACCCCGAGGCCGTCGCGATCATCACCGCCTTCCTGCTGGAAGGGGCCCGTGACGGCCGGTCGGTGGTCGACCTCATGTCGGCCGGCCGGACCGTGCTCGACCGCGACGACGTCCAGGACGGCATCCCCGAGCTGCTGAGGGAGGTGCAGGTGGAGGCGACGTTCCCGGACGGTACCAAGCTCGTGACGGTGCACCACCCGATCCCGTGATCCCGGGGGAGATTCTGCCGGCGGCCAGCCCGGTCGAGATCAACGTGGGTCGGCCGGTGACCACGCTGGTCGTGGTCAACACCGCCGACCGTCCGGTGCAGGTGGGCTCGCACTACCACTTCGCCGAGGCCAACCCGGCCCTGATGTTCGACCGGGGCGTCGCCTGGGGGCAGCGCCTCGCCGTACCGGCGGGCACCTCGGTCCGGTTCGAGCCGGGCGTGAGTCGCAGCGTCGACCTGGTCCCGCTCGGCGGCGCGCGCGTCGTGCCCGGCCTGCGCGGCGAGTGCGCCGGGCCGCTGGACACCGGGTCACCGACCGACGCGCCGACGAGCGACGGGTTGGCACGGTGAGCGCCGTGCGGCGGGACCGCTACATCGACCTGTACGGGCCCACCACGGGCGACCGCATCCGACTGGCCGACACGAGCCTGCTGATCGAGGTGGAGACCGACCACTGCGTGGGCGGCGACGAGGCGGTGTTCGGCGGCGGGAAGGTGATCCGCGAGTCGATGGGCCAGTCGCGGGCGACCCGTGCCGAGGGTGCCCTCGACACCGTCATCACCGGTGCGGTGGTGCTCGACCACTGGGGGGTGGTCAAGGCCGACGTGGGCCTGCGCGACGGGCGGATCGTCGCACTCGGTCGGGCCGGCAACCCGGACACCATGCCCGGCGTCCATCCCGACCTGGTGATCGGACCGGCCACCGAGGTCATCGCCGGCAATGGCCGGATCCTCACCGCCGGGGCGGTCGACACCCACGTCCACTTCATCTGCCCGGAGATCGTCACCGAGGCGCTCGCCAGCGGCGTCACCACGCTCGTCGGTGGTGGCACCGGCCCCGCCGAGGGCACCCGGGCCACCACGGTCACCCCGAACGCCTGGCACCTGGCCCGCATGCACGAGGCGCTGGACACGATGCCGGTCAACGTGCTGCTGCTCGGCAAGGGCAACACCGTCTCGGAAGAGGCGCTGTGGGAGCAGTTGCGCGCCGGAGCGGGCGGTTTCAAGCTGCACGAGGACTGGGGCACCACCCCGGCGGCGATCGACGCCTGCCTGCGGGTGGCGGACGCCTCCGGGGTGCAGGTGTCGATCCACACCGACACCCTCAACGAGGCCGGGTTCGTGGCCGACACGCTGCGGGCGATCGGCGGTAGGGCCATCCACTCGTACCACACCGAGGGCGCGGGAGGCGGGCACGCACCGGACATCATCACGGTGGCCAGCGAGCCCAACGTGCTGCCGTCGTCGACCAACCCGACCCGGCCGTACACCGCCAACACCCTCGCCGAGCACCTGGACATGCTGATGGTCTGCCACCATCTCAACCCGTCCGTGCCCGAGGACCTGGCCTTCGCCGAGAGTCGCATACGACCGTCCACCATGGCCGCCGAGGACCTGCTGCACGACCTCGGCGCGATCTCCATCATCGGCTCCGACGCGCAGGCGATGGGCCGGGTGGGCGAGGTCATCCTGCGCACCTGGCAGAGCGCGCACGTCATGAAGGAGCGGGTGGGCGCGCTGCCCGGCGACGGCGCGGCCGACAACCGTCGGGCCCGGCGGTACGTGGCGAAGTACACCATCTGCGCCGCCATGGCGAACGGGTTGGAACGGGAGATCGGCTCGGTCGAGCCGGGCAAGCTCGCCGACCTGGTGCTGTGGGACCCGGCGTTCTTCGGCGTACGACCGCACCTGGTCATCAAGGGCGGCATGATCGCGTATGCCCAGATGGGTGACGCCAACGCCTCCATCCCGACGCCGCAGCCGATGCTGCCGCGACCGATGTTCGGGGCGTACGGCGCGGCGGCGGCGGCGACCAGCCTGGCGTTCGTCGCGCCGGCCGCCCTCGACGCCGGGCTGCGCCTCGACGTGCGGCGACGGGTGGTGCCCGTCGCCGACGTGCGCTCGCGGGGCAAGGCCGACCTGCCGGAGAACGACGCGATGCCGCGGATCGAGGTGGACCCGGACACCTTCACCGTCCGGATCGACGGCGTCGTGGTGGAGCCCGACCCGGTGCAACGCCTGCCGATGGCCCAGCGGTACTTCCTGTTCTGATGGCGACGTCGAGTCTGCTCCTGTTGCTCGCCGACGGTCGCTTCCCGGCCGGCGCGCACGCGCACTCCGGCGGCCTGGAGGCGGCGGTGGCCGCCGGGCGGGTCGCCGACCTCGCCTCGCTGGAGGCGTTCCTCGTCGGCCGGCTGGCCACCGCCGGGCTGGTCGGCGCGGCGTTCGCGGCGGCGGCGCACCGGGCGGTGACGCCGTCCGCCGCCGAGCCCGCCGAGGGCACCGCGAGGCCGGTCGGCCTGGGTCATCCCGCCGGGCGGGGCACCTCGCCGACCGATCCCGCCGGGCGAGGGACCACGTCGACCGGAGCGGCCGTACGCGGGAGCATGCTGGCGCGGCTCGACGCGGAACTGGACGCCCGTACCGCGTCGCCGGCGCTGCGCGCGGTGTCCCGTCGCCAGGGCCGGGCCCTGCTGCGCGCCGGCCGGGCCATCTGGCCGGGCGCGTCCTTCGACGACCTGCCCGCCACGCCCGGGGGAGCGCACCAACCGTTGGTGCTCGGGCTGCTCTGCGCCGCCGCCGGTCTGAGCCGCGCCGAGACGGCCATGGTCGCCGCCCACGGGACGGTGACCGGCGCGGCCAGCGCCGGCGTACGCCTGCTCGGCCTCGACCCGTACCAGGTCCAGGCCGTTCTGGTCGGTCTCGTCGACCTGTGCGACGACACCGCCGCCGAGGCGGCCCGGGCCGCCGACGATCCACCCGAGCGGCTGCCCGCGGCCGCCGCGCCCCTTGCCGACATCCATGCCGAAGCTCATGCCACCTGGGAGGTGCGTCTCTTTGCGTCCTGACACCGTTTCGCCGACCGCTGCGCCCACTGCCGACCCGACCCCGCACGACGAGACCGTTCCGCACACCCACCCCGAACCGGGGGTGGACCCGCATCCGCCGCTGGCGCGGGCCGGCCGGGCGCTGCGCGTCGGCATCGGCGGTCCGGTCGGGTCCGGCAAGACCGCCCTGGTGGCGGCCCTGTGCCGCGCGTTCGCAGACGAGCTGCGCCTCGGCGTGGTCACCAACGACATCTACACGACCGAGGACGCCGACTTCCTCAAGCGGGCCGGCGTGCTGGACCCGAGCCGGATTCGCGCGGTGGAGACCGGCTGCTGCCCGCACACTGCGATCCGCGACGACATCGGGGCCAACCTCGACGCCGTGGACGAGCTGGCCGAGGCGGTCGGCCCGCTGGACCTGGTGCTGGTCGAGAGCGGCGGGGACAACCTGACCGCCACGTTCAGCCGAGGCCTGGTGGACCGGCAGATCTTCGTGGTCGACGTGGCCGGCGGGGACAAGGTGCCCCGCAAGGGCGGCCCCGGGGTCACGTCCGCCGACCTGCTCGTGATCAACAAGACCGACCTCGCGCCGATGGTGGGCGCGGACCTGGCCGTGATGGACCGGGACGCGCGGGCCCGGCGCGGCGACCTTCCGACGCTGTTCCTGTCGATCGTCGGTGACCCGACGGCGGGTCTGGTGGCCGACTGGATCCGTCACGAACTGGCCCACCACGCGGCCCTGCACCCGATCGCCGCGCAGGTCGGCCCGGCCTGATGCGTGCGCTCGCCCGGCTGGTGGCCCGGGCCGACAGCCGGGGCGGCACCGTCCTCACCGAGCTGCACGGCGAGACGCCGCTGTTGCTGCGGCAGACGCCCGGAGACGGTCGTGTGGCGAGCGTGTACGTCGTCGGCGGGGCGGCCGGTCCGCTCGCCGGCGACGACCTGCGCCTGGAGATCGACGTGGGGCCGGGGGCGGCGGTGCGGGTGCACGGCGTCGCCGCCTCGGTCGCCCTGCCCGGCCGGCCCGGCGCCGTGTCCCGGATGGCGGTACGCGCCGTCGTGCGCGACGGTGGCGCCCTGCACTGGCTGCCCGAGCAACTGGTCGCGGCGGCGGGCTGCGCCCACCTCGCCGAGTCCCGCATCGAGCTGGCCGCGGGGGCCAGACTGACCTGGCGCGACGAGGTGATCTGCGGCCGGTACGGCGAGACGCCGGGCGGCGCTGTCGTGCACACCCGGGTCGACTACGACGGCCGGCCGCTGCTGCGCCAGTCGCTGGCTGTGGGGCCGGGAGCGCCCGGCTGGGCCGGTCCCGCGGTGCTCGGCGGCGCGCCGGCGACCGGGTCGCTGCTGGTGGTGGACCCGGAGCGTCCCGCCGAGCCCGTGTTCGTCGAGGGCACCTGCGCCCGACTGCCCCTGAGCGGCGGCCCGGCGACACTCTGGACCGCCACCGCTCCCGACGCGCACACGCTGCGCGCCCACCTCAGCGTCAAGGAGGTGGACCTCGCCGAGATGGCCGCCTGAACCGTTCGCGGATGCCGTTGTGCGCCATCTCCGCCCCGGCAGGTCGGGATGTTCCTATCCTCGGAAGGTGCGATCGCCGTTCGGGTGACGGGCACAGGAGGCCGTGATGAGTGGCAAGGAGCGACCCGAGGGCATCAGTCCGACGGCTGTCGAGGGCGCTCCCGGGCTGTGGCGTGTCGACCTGCAGAGGCACGATCTCAGCATCGAGGGCCGCGAGGTCGTCCAGAGTCGGGTCGAGTTCACGCCGGACTCGCCGCCGTTCAAGCACTTCCACCCCGGCGAGGAGATCATCTGCGTGCTCCAGGGCTCCCTGGAGTACACCCTCGAAGGTCAGCCGCCGGTCGTGTGCAACGTCGGTGACGCCCTGACCGTGCCGTACGGAGTCCACCACCAGGCGCGCAACGTCGGCGACGGGGTGGCCGTCGAGCTGGCCACGTACGTCGTCGAGAAGGGCAAGCCGCTGCTCACCAAGGTGGAGTGACGCGGGTCAGCGGCGTGGGCCGGCCGCCTCGGCGTGGTCGCGCTGACGGGCCGGGTCGAGGCGGGCGATCAGGTCGTCGAGGTGGTCGAGCAGGGCGGTGTCGGCGGGTACGCCCAGCTCGGCGAGGCTGGCCCGGACCCGCTCGTCGAGGCGGGCGTGCTCGCGGCGCCCACGGGTCGTCAGGTAGGCACGGATGCGTCGGCGGTCCAGCGCGTCGATCCGTCGGAACACCAGGTTACGGTCGACGAGCTGGTCGACCAGCTTGGTGAGGGTGCCCGGCGGCAACGACGCCTCGGCGGACACCTCGGTCATCGGATGGCCCTGACCGTCGGCCAGCAGGCAGAGCACCCGCCACGCCTCGGTGGTCAGCTCGTCGTCGGCCAGAACGGCGGCCAACCGGCGGGAGAGCAGCCGTTCGGCGCGGGTGAGCGAGCGCAGCAGGTCGGCTGGCGCCCCGGACACGTCTGACATGGAACTCCCTGGGCCGGTGGCCCTGTCATCGTAGCGAGTCGTCCCGGTCCGTGGTGAGGTCTGGTCTTCCGACGTGGGCCGGGCAATCATGTGCTCATGTCCGCGCCGGCACCGCCGTGGCTCACCGTCGATCGGGCCGTGGTCAGCATCGCGCTGGTGTACCCGATGCGCGGTCCGGCGGGGATGTTCGGTCCGACGTGCGAACTCTGCGCCCAGCTCGCGGTGGAGGAGATCAACGCCTGCGGCGGGGTGCTGGGCCGCGAGGTACGGCTGGTGCCGGTCGACGGTGGCGCCCCACCGGCCGAGGTGGCCGCCCAGGTCGAGGCGCTGGTGTCGGTGGGTGCCGTGCAGGGCGTGACCGGCTGGCACATCTCCTCGGTGCGGCAGGCGCTCGCGCCCCGGGTCGCCCACCGCGTGCCGTACGTCTACACCGCCCTCTACGAGGGAGGGGAGCGTACCGAGGGGGTCTTTCTGACCAGCGAGACGCCGGACGCCCAGTTGTGGCCCGCCATGCGGCTGCTCGCCGGGGAGCAGGGCGTACGCCGCTGGTTCGTGGTCGGCAACGACTACGTGTGGCCGCGGCGCACCGCGCGGGCCGCCCACCGGTACGCGCTGCGTGGCGGCGGACAGGTGGTGGGTCAGGCGTTCCTGCCGTTGGAGACGCACGACTTCGACGACGTGCTGCGCCAGATCGAGCGCAGCGAGGCCGATGCGGTGGTGATGCTGCTCGTCGGGGCCGACGCGGTGCGGTTCAACCGGGCGTTCGCGCGGGCCGGGATGGACCAGCGCTGCCTGCGGCTGAGCACTCTGATGGACGAGAACATGCTGCTGGCCAGTGGCGCGGGCGCGACGCGGCGGCTCTACAGCACCGCGGGGTTCTTCGCCGGCCTCGTGACGCAGGAGAACCTCGACTTCCACGGCGAGTTCGCCCGCCGGTTCGGGGTCGAGGCGCCGCCGCTGGGCAGCCTGGGGGAGTCCTGCTACGAGGGCGTGATGCTGCTCGCCGCCCTGATCGCGCAGGCTCGCACCCTCGACGTGCGGGCGATCGAGACGGCCGCCGACACGGTGGCGTACCACGGGCCGCGGGGTCGCCTGCGGCTGCGTCGGCGGCACGTGCGCCAGCGGATCTACCTCGCCGAGGCCGACGGTCTCGACTTCACCGTGCTCGCCCAGCTCTGACCGCCCGTCCGGACCCTTGACAGGCCCACCCGGCACGACCCTAAGATGCTTCCTGCGTGAAGTATCTGGCCCGGGGGCCCGATACCGCGAATGTGTGTCCACCGTCGGCGAAATCTGTTCGCCGACCATTGTGGTGGCAATTCCCCATCGAATTAATCACGGCCGGCACTGTCCTGCGCGGACGGTGCCGGCCTTTGTGGCGCGCGCGCCCGGACGTGCCCGGGAAACAGTCAATTAAGGGCTGGGAAACACTCACGCAATCATGCCGGTCGACGCTTTGCGTGCCCGTACCCGACGCGATGACCACAGGCGACGTCCACCCGTTGCCCCGGCATCGCCAACGTCAGCTCCACCGGACCGCACCGACCGTCCTTTCGCTACCTCAGTGCACCGCAGGGAGATTAGATGTCACTTCTTTGGGGCCGCCGCATCCTGGCGGGTGCCATGACCCTCGTCGCCGCGGCCGCGCTGACCGCGTGTGGCAGCAAGACCAATGACGAGGGCAGCGCGGCAGGCGTCACCGCCGACGTCTCCGGCGACACCGTCAAGGTGGGCCTGCTCAACTCACTCTCCGGCACCATGGCGATCAGCGAGGTCACCGTCCGCGACTCCATCATGCTCGCCGTCGAGGAGATCAACGCGGCTGGTGGCGTCCTCGGCAAGAAGATCCAGCCGGTCGGGGAGGACGGCGCCTCGGACTGGCCCACCTTCGCGGAGAAGGCCGAGAAGCTCATCTCCGAGGACCGGGTGGCCGCCGTCTTCGGCTGCTGGACGTCGGCGAGCCGCAAGGCGGTCAAGCCGGTGTTCGAGAAGAACAAGGCACTGCTGTTCTACCCCGTGCAGTACGAGGGTCTGGAACAGTCGCCCTACATCTTCTACACCGGCGCGACGACCAACCAGCAGATCGTTCCCGGGCTCGACTACCTCAAGTCCCAGGGAACGAAGTCGGTCTACCTGGTCGGCAGCGACTACGTCTTCCCCCGCACGGCCAACAAAATCATCAAGGCGTACGCGGCGGCGAACGGGATGACAGTGGTCGGCGAGGATTACGCGCCGCTCGGGTCCACCGAATTCGGCACGATCGTCAACAAGGTCAAGTCGTCCGGTGCGAAGGCCGTCTTCAACACCCTCAACGGTGACAGCAACGTGGCCTTCTTCAAGGAGTACAAGTCGGCGGGCCTGACCGCGACCGGGATGCCGGTGGTGTCGGTGTCCATCGCCGAGGAAGAGGTCAAGGGCATCGGCACCCAGTACCTCCAGGGCCAGCTCACCGCCTGGAACTACTACCAGACCACGCCCGGCGCGGCGAACACGAAGTTCGTGGCCGCGTACAAGGCGAAGTACGGCGCGGACAAGCCGACGAGCGACCCGATGGAGGCCGCCTACGTCAGCGTCTACCTGTGGAAGGCGATGGTCGAGAAGGCCGGCGCGTTCGACGTCGAGAAGGTCCGCGGCGCCTCCGACGGGATCACCTTCGACGCGCCGGAGGGCCTGGTCACCGTCGACGGCAAGACCCAGCACATCGCCAAGACCGCCCGCATCGGCAAGATCGGCGCCGACGGCCTGATCACCGAGGTGTGGAACTCCGGTAAGCCGGTCACGCCGGACCCGTACCTCAAGACCTACCCGTGGGCGAGCGGCCTGAGCTGACGACGCCGGCCCGGGCGGGCGGCGCGACGACGCGCCCCGCCCGGGCCCCCCGACCAGCAGTACGGAGTACCCACCGTGACAGTCCTCTTCGGTCAACTCTTCACCGGCATCAGCATCGGCGCGGTGCTGCTGCTCATCGCCCTCGGGCTGGCGCTGACCTTCGGCCAGATGAACGTCATCAACATGGCGCACGGCGAGTTCATCATGGCCGGCGCCTACACCACGTACGTGCTGCAACAGAGCATCACCTCCGCTGGCCTGTCGCTGGTGGTCGCGCTGCCGGTGGCGTTCGTGGTCGCCGGCACGATGGGCGTGCTGCTGGAGATCCTGCTGATCCGCCGGCTCTACGCCCGCCCGCTGGACACCCTGCTGGTCACCTGGGGTGTGTCGCTGATGCTGCAACAGCTCGCGCGGGACGTCTTCGGCAGCCCGAACGTGCAGACCCGCGCGCCGGACCTGCTCACCGGCAACGTGGCGTTGCCCGGCGGGCTGACCATCGCCAACAACCGGCTGTTCATCCTCGCCCTGGCGCTGTCCGCCGTCGCCGCGCTCACCCTGGCGCTGCGGCTCACCCCGCTGGGGCGTCGCATCCGAGCGGTGGTGCAGAACCGTGACCTCGCCGCGGTGTCCGGCATCCCCACCTCCCGGGTCGACCGGACGACGTTCTTCCTCGGGTCCGGCCTGGCCGGGCTCGCCGGGGTGGCGCTGACCCTGCTCGGCCCGATCGGCCCGACCATGGGCACCAACCTGATCATCGACGCCTTCCTGGTCGTCGTGGTCGGCGGGATCGGCCAGCTCAAGGGCAGCGTGATCGTCGCCTTCGCCCTCGGTGTGCTCCAGGCCACCGGGGAGTACCTCACGACCCTCAGCGTCGCCAAGGTGATCGTGTTCGTGGCGATCGTCGCGTTCCTCCAGTGGCGGCCCCAGGGCCTGTTCACCCTGCGGACCAGGAGCCTCGCATGACCGCCGTGACACCCGCGCCCCCGAGCACCACCACACCGCCCGCCCCGGCCGACGCCGCGCCACCGAGCCGGTCCGGCGGCCGGTCACGGCTGCGCGCGGCGGCCGGGTTCGCGTTCGGCGCGGCGGTGCTGTTCGGCGTCGCGCCGCTGCTGTTGTCGGACTTCCGGCTGGCCCTGCTCGCCAAGTACCTCTGCGTCGCCATGGTGGCCGTCGGCATCGGCATCGCCTGGGGGCGCGGCGGCATGCTCACCCTCGGCCAGGGCGTCTTCTTCGGCCTGGGCGGCTACGCGATGGCCATGCACCTCAAGCTCGCCGACGCGGGCCCGGGTGGGATGCCGGACTTCATGCAGCTGTACGGGCAGCTCGACGAACTGCCCGTGTGGTGGCGGCCGTTCGCCAGCCCCTGGTTCGCGTTGCCCGCCACGGTGCTGCTGCCGATGGTCGTCGCCTTCGGGCTCGGCTCGCTGGTGTTCCGTCGCCGCGTGCGGGGCGCGTACTTCGCCATCCTCAGCCAGGCCCTCGCGGCCGCCATGGTGATCCTGCTGATCGGGCAGCAGGGCACCACGGGCGGCACCAACGGGCTGACCGACATCCAGGGCTTCTTCGGTTACGACCTCGACGACCCGGTCAACCAGCGGATGGTCTACTTCATCATCGCCGGCGTCCTGCTGGCGCTGCTCGCCCTGGCCCGCCAGCTCATCCACAGCCGCTACGGCGAGCTGCTGGTGGCGGTGCGCGACAGCGAGGAGCGGGTCCGTTTCCTCGGCTACGACCCGGCGTCGGTCAAGCTCGTCGCCTACGTGGTGGCGGCCGGCATGGCAGGCCTCGCCGGCGCGCTGTTCGTGCCGGCGGTGGGCATCATCTCGCCCGCCCTGATCGGCATCGTCCCGTCGATCGAGTTCGTCATCGGAGTCGCGGTGGGTGGCCGGGCCACGCTGCTCGGCCCGGTGCTCGGCGCGGTCGCGGTGGCCTGGGCGCGTACCGCCCTCTCGGAACGGTTCCCGGGCACCTGGACGTACCTGCAGGGGTTGCTCTTCGTGGTGGTGGTGGCGTTCCTGCCCGGCGGCCTGGCGTCGCTGTGGGCGCTGGCCCGCCGCGGCAACGCGGACCCCGCGTCGAGCCGGCGTGGGTGGTCGGCGCTGGGTCGGCGGCGCGCCGAGCGGGCGGAGGTGGAGGTGGCATGAGTGAACGCACCGAGCGCAGCGAGGGCCGTGAGGGCATGCCCGGCCAGCACGGCATGAGTGAACGCACCGAGCGCAGCGAGGGCCGTGAGGGCATGCCCGGCCAGCACGGCATGAGCGAGGACCGACTGGACGGGCTGTCCGTCCGTGACGTGCGGGTCAGCTTCGACGGGTTCACCGCTGTCGACGGCGTCTCGCTGGAGGTGCCGGCCGGCGACATCCGGTTCCTGATCGGGCCGAACGGCGCCGGCAAGACCACCCTGGTCGACGCGATCACCGGCCTGGTGCGGGCCACCGGCTCGGTCCGCTTCGGCGACCAGGAGCTGCTGGGTCGGCCCGTGCACCGGATCAGCCTCCTCGGCATCGGTCGGACGTTCCAGACGTCGACGATCTTCGAGGAGCTGTCGGTCGTGCAGAACCTCGACATCGCGGCGGGCGCCCGCCGGAGCTGGGCGACCCTCGCCCGGCGTCGGCGGGGGATTCCGGACGAGGTCGCCGCCGCGTTGGAGACCATCGGGCTGATCGAGCGTGCCGACCAGCTCGCCGGCACGCTCGCGCACGGCCAGAAGCAGTGGCTGGAGATCGGCATGCTGCTCGTGCAGGACGCGCGGCTGCTGCTGCTCGACGAGCCGGTCGCCGGGATGAGCCACGAGGAGCGCGACGCCACGGGCGCACTGCTGGAGACGGTCAGCCGGGACCGCACGGTGGTGGTGATCGAGCACGACATGGACTTCCTGCGGCGCTTCGCGCGCAGCGTCACCGTGCTGCACGCGGGCAAGGTGCTCAGCGAGGGCACGGTGGCGCAGGTCCAGGCGGACCCGCGCGTACAGGAGGTCTACCTCGGCCACCCGGTCGCCGCCGGGTCGGTCCCCAGTCCTTCGGAGGCATGATGCTGACCCTGCGTGGGGTGCACGCCGGTTACGGACGTTCCCGGGTACTGCACGGGGTGGACCTCGCCGTCCCACCCGACGGGGTGGCCGCGGTGCTCGGGCACAACGGCGCCGGCAAGAGCACCCTGCTGCGGGTCGCGGCCGGCCTGCTGCGTCCGAGCGCCGGGGTGGTCGAGCTGGACGGCGAGGACGTCACCCGTCTCGCGCCGCACGAGCGGGTGGCGCGCGGGATGGCGTACGTCCCGCAGGGCCAGCAGTGTTTTCCGCACCTGACCGCGGCGGAGAACCTGCGCCTGGTCGCCGACGGCCGGCGTGACGGGGCGGTGGCCACGGCGGAGGTGCTGGACCTGTTCCCGGCGCTGCGCCCCTTGCTGCGGCGACGGGCCGGGCTGCTCTCCGGCGGTCAGCGTCAACAGCTCGCCATCGCCCGCGCCCTGATCACCCGGCCGCGGCTGCTCATGCTCGACGAGCCGACCGAGGGCATCCAGCCGTCGGTGGTCGCCGAGATCCAGGAGCGGATCGTCGAGCTGACCCGGCAGTCGGGCTTCAGCGTGCTGCTCGTCGAACAGCACCTCGGCTTCGCGCTGCGGGTGGCGAACCGCTACCACGTCCTCGAATCCGGGCGGGTCACCTCGCACGGCGACGGTGGGGTCACGGCGGAGCGCGACGTGCGGGCGGCGCTGGCGGTCTGACCTCGCCCGTCGCCGCTCAGGTCGTCGGTGCGGGGCCGGTCGAGTCGCGGACGACCAGCAGGTGACCGGTGGCGCGCCGACGGGGTCGCGCCGCACGAGGCTTGAGGGCGAGGGTGAGCGCCGTACGGCCCATCTCGGTCAACGGCAGCCGGATGGTGGTGAGGCTGGGCGCGAGGTCGGCGGCGACGGAGACGTCGTCGAAGCCGACGACGGAGATCCGCGCCGGCACCGGCACGCGACGCGACCGCAGCGTCGAGAGCACGCCGGTCGCCATGGCGTCGTTCAGCGCGACGATCGCGGTGGTCTCCGGGTGCTCGTTGAGGATCTGCTCGGTGGCCGCCCGTCCGCCGCCGCGGGTGAAGTCCCCGTGCACGACCGTCAGGTCGGCCGGTCGCAGGCCGCGCTGCCGCAGCGCGGCCGTCACGCCGGCGAGCCGGTCGGCGACCGTGGTGAGGCCGGCGCTGCCGGCAGCGACCGCGATGTGCCGGTGACCGAGGTCCATCAGGTGCGCGGCGAGCGCGTGCCCGCCGGCCTCGTTGTCCGGTAGGACGGCGTCGACACCGAGCGCGTGCCGGCCGATGGCGGCGACCCGGCCACCGTGGTCCTGGAACGCCGCCAACTCGGCGCGGGCCTCGGCCTCGACCCTCGGGTCGTCGTACCCCGAGCCGCTGATCAGGATGATGCCGACCCGCTGTGCGATCAGGTGGCGTAGTTGCCGCAGCTCGTAGACCGGATCCCGGCCGGACTGGCAGATCTGCACCAGCAGCCCCTGCTCGGCGGCGAGCTGGATGACCCCTGCGGCGATCTCGGAGAAGTACGGATCGTCGACCTGGTGGACGATGAGCCCCACGGTGGAGCGGGCGCCCCCGGCCAGGGTGCGGGCGTACGGGTTGGCGACGTACCCCAGCTCGTGGGCGATCCGGCGAATCCGGTCGGCCACCTCGGTGCTGACCCCCTCGCGGCCGGCGAGTGCTCGCGAGGCGGTCGCCAGTGAGACCCCCGCGCGTTCGGCCACCTCCACGAGGCGCGGCCGCTGGCCAGCCCTGGGCATCCGCAACTCCCCGGAAACATCCATGTCACCCGATCTATTGCCAGTGACGATCGTCGAAGCCTAGGGTACGTAAGCGCTTACGTAAGCGCTTACGTACCGGGCACCGGCGTGCCGCGAAACGAGGTGAACGATGTCCAGGACTCGAATCGTCGCCGTCTCGCTGCTGGTGGTCGGCGTGCTGACCGGTGTCGGAGCGCCGCCGGCCCAGGCGGACCGGAGCGTCGCCCGCGGCGTCCACCCGGCGCTGCGAGCGCACGTGGTCGCCGCGTACGACTTCGACCACCCGGTGCCGGGTGACCCCGCCCTGGAACGCGACCAGGGGCGCTCCGGCACCGAGATCGAGCTGGTCAACGGCGGCTCGGCGATGCGGGTGCCCGACCACGCCTACCGGGGCAGCGGTAACGCGGTGCAGACCCGGCAGGTCGACCCGACGACCACCGGCAACGACGACTGGAAGGCCGGCACCTGGTCGGCGAGCGGAGTGCGGACGCTACGCGCGTTCAGCGCCACCGGCGGCACCACCATCATGGGCTGGTTCAAGCTGAACATGGACAGCCCCGCGCCCAACTCCACCACCGCCGAGCCGAACGACAGGTACAACGCGATCGGTCTCGCCGGTCTGCTCACCGGCGACTCCGAAGGCCACGGCGTCCGGGCCCTGCTGGAGCTGATCGACGTCGACGGCGAGCTGCGCCTCGTCGCGCTCGGCCGCCGCCTCGACGGTGGCAACTCGCAGACGTTCGCGGCGCGGCCGGACTGGCGCGAGCTGCTGCCGGTGGGGGAGTGGGTGCACCTCGCCGCCACCTTCGACTTCGGCACCGGCGCGCTGGCCCTCTACCGCAACGGCGAACCCGTCGACGGCTTCTACACCCGCGCCGACGACCCGTGGCTCGTGGCGGGGCCCGGCCCGCACGTGACCACCGCCTCCGACCCCCGGGGCATCAAGATCGGCGGGAGCTTCCCGCAGAACACGGTGGAACGCAACCCCTGCGACTGCCGGATGGACGGCCTGCTGTTCCTCGACAGCGTGGTCTCCGCGTCCGACGTGCGCCGGCAGTACCGCCACCTCGCCCGCTGACCACCCTCGGCACCGTCCCACCGAGAAGGAGACACGCGTGCTCACCGCCCACCATCCCCGCGCGCTGCGCCCCACCGCGCTGACCGCCGGCCTCACGGCGCTCGTGCTGGTGCTGTCCACCCTGTTCGCCACGCCCGCCCGGGCCGCCGACGCCGTCTACGACCCGATCCCCGAGATGCCGACCCAGTCCCGCCTCGGGCTGGTCCTCGACGAGTACGCGCGATTCCCGCAGTCGTACCCGACCCCCGCGCCGACGGACCAGCGGCTCATGCGGACCGCCCGGATCAACACCATCATGGAGCTGCCCGACGGGTCCGGCCGGCGCGCGGTGCCCGACCTGAACGGCAACCTCTATCTGGTCGAGAACGGCGTGCCGCACGTCTACCTGGACGTGGCGGCGACGTTCGCGCCCCAGTTCTTCTCCGGCCGGGGGCTCGGCCAGGGCTTCGGCTACGTCGCCTTCCACCCCGAGTTCGGCGTCAACGGCCGTTTCTACACCATCCACACCGAGTTGGCGTCGGCGACGACCACGCCACCGGACTACGCCCAGGCCGGCACGATCTACCACGGCGTCATCACCGAGTGGACGGCCGACGACCCGGCCGCCGACACCTTCGCCGGCACCCGCCGGGAGGTGCTGCGCATCGGCTTTGGCGGGCAGGTGCACGGCATCCAGGAGATCAACTTCAACCCCACGGCGAAACGCCACGACCGCGACTACGGCCTGCTGTACCTCGCGGTCGGCGACGGCGGCCTCGGCGTGCGCACCACCGACCCGCAGAACCTCGGCCTGCCGCACGGCAAGCTGCTGCGCATCGACCCGAGGGGCACCAGCTCCGCCAACGGCCGGTACGGCATCCCCGCCGACAACCCGTTCGTCGGGCGGGCCGGGGCGCTCGGCGAGATCTACGCCGTGGGCTTCCGCGACCCGCACCGGTTCAGCTGGGACCGGGCGACCGGCCGGATGTACCTCGGGCACATCGGTGAGCACGCCGTCGAGGCGATCTACGAGGTCCGCGCCGGCGACAACTTCGGCTGGAGCGAGCGCGAGGGCTCCTTCGTCTTCGACAAGGCGGCCACCAACCCCTGCGACCGGCTGTTCCCGTTGCCCGCCGACGACGAGCGCTACGGCTACACGTACCCCGTCGCCGCGTACGACCACGACCCCGCCGCGGACTGGAACTGCACCGCGGACGTCGGCGTCGCGGTGGCCGGCGGTTTCGTCTACCGCGGACGCGCGGTGCCGGCGCTGCGCGGCAAGTACGTCTTCGGCGACCTGGTCGACGGCCGGGTGCTCTACACCGAGGCGAACGAGATGCGCCGCGGCCACGGCCTCGCCCCGATCCACCAGCTCGCGCTCTTCGACGCCGCGGGTTCGCCGGTGCGGATGCGGGACCTCTCCGGACCCGGCGCGCCCGGCGACCCCAACCGCGTCGACCTGCGCTTCGGCACCGACGCGGCCGGCGAGCTGTACCTCGTCGCCAAGGCCAACGGCACGGTCTGGAAGGTCACCGGCACCCGGGAGTTCGCCAGCGGCGACGTCGGCGGCACCACCCTGCGCCACACCGCCGGCGCCGCCAACTGGGCGCCGGTGACGCCGACGAAGTGGCAGTTCACCCGCGACGAGGTCATCCTCGCCGAGGCCGGCGAGAGCCGGCCGGGCCCGCGCCGGCCCTTCGAGTACGCCGTGCTGACCGCCGGCCCGACCTGGTCGTCGGTGCTCCTCGACACTCGGGTACGACTCGACACCCCGGTCGACGTCAGCAACCGGGACGTGATCATCGTCTTCGGCTGGCGCTCGGACACCGAGTTCTACTACGCCCACCTCTCCACCGACAACACGATCTATCCGCACAACGGCATCTTCAAAGTCAACAATGCCGATCGGGAACGCATCGACCACCAGTGGAACGGCCGCTCCCGTGGGGCCAACCCGGCGATCACCGACGCCGCGTGGCACCGCGTACGCGTCGTGCACCTGCCGGCCACCGGCGAGATCGCCGTCTACGTCGACGGGCACCGCGACCCGCTGCTGACCGCGAAGGACACCACGTTCGGGTCGGGGCGGGTGGGCTTCGGCTCGTTCGACAATGTCGGCCGAGCACGCCATCTCACCGTGACCGGCACACCGGCCCAGGCCGGATCGCGGTCGAGCTAGACGCTCGCCATCCGCTTCGGCTGGCCCGCCAGCGCGATGTGCCAGTGAGCGGTATGCCTCAGGGTCATATTCATGACTCTGAGGTATACCGCTCACTACCGCAGCCACCCCCACGGCGGTCGCCGCCGGCCTCGCCGACAGCCCGAGCCAGTGCGCGGGCCCAGTCGTCTGCGGACCTGACCCGTCGGAGCCGGTCCGCTTCGTACAATTCCTGCCATGCCGGAGATCGTCGAGTTGCTGGCCTCGCCCGTACACCGCTTCCTGGGCCGGCCCTCCGACGGCCCGGCGCCGGCCCCGCCCGGCGAGCTGGTCGACACCGTCCAGATCCGGGCCGGCCTCGGCATCGTCGGCGACCGCTACTTCGGCAAGCAGGCGCACCGCGACGCGAGTGTCACGGTGATCGCCCAGGAATCGCTGCCGGCGGGCATCGGCCTGGCGCAGGTCCGCCGCAACATCCTCACCATCGGCCTCGCCGTGGACGAGCTGATCGGCAGGGTGCTGGTCCTCGACTCCGGCGACGGCCCCGTCGGCCTGCGCGTGAACCGTGCCGCCCGCCCCTGCGCGTGGATGGACGTCACGGTCGGGCCGGGCGCCTGGAAGGCGCTGCGCACCACGGGTGGCGTCCGTTGCACGCCGCTGCACGACGGCGTGCTGCGTATCGGTCCGGTCGAGGCGACGGTGAGCTGACCGGCTCTCAGACCTGGCTGATGTGCGCGGCGAGGACCCGCCAACCGTGCTGGTCGTCGTGCACCCAGGTGCGGGTGTAGCGCAGGCGCGCGCTGAACGGCGCGCCGTCGAACGTTCCGGCGACCCGGGCCAGGCAGAACGTCACACCTGTCGATCCGACGACAAGCAGGTCCAACTCCTCCTCGGTGAGCTCCTCGACGACCGAGGTCCGGTCCCGGTGCGCGGCGAGATCCTCCGCCTTGGTGTGCTTGCGGCCGTCGGGGCCGATCGCGATCAGTTGGTCGACCAGCAACTGGTCGAGGGCCGCGACGTCACCGGCCCTCTGCGCGGCCTGCAGGGTGCGTTCGGCGTCGAGCAGCTCCGCCTCGCGTGCGCTGTCCGGCATGGCACCGTCCTCCCGGTCTCCCGCTCCCGGCGCCGCCGTCCGGACTGACCGCATTGTGGCAGGCCGCACCGCCCGGACGTGGACGCATGGGCGCGGCGGCGCGCCACCCGTCCATCCGAATCACCGACCTGGGCGTCTTTCATCCCGAATACTGGCTCTATGCCACGAAAGGTGATGCCGAATGAACGCGCCTGACACGTCCGGCCAGCAGGCGGGGTTGCCCACCATCGTGCTCGTGCACGGGGCCTTCGCCGACTCGTCGAGCTGGAACGGGGTGATCGCCCACCTCAGGCGCCGAGGCTATCCGGCCATCGCTGTCGCCAACCCGCTGCGCGGTGTCCAGGAGGACGCGGCCTACGCGCGTTCCGTCGTGGACAGCATCGACGGGCCGGTCGTGATGGTCGCCCACTCCTACGGCGGACTGGTGATCACCGAGGCCGCGGACGGCGCGGCCAACGTCAAGGCCCTGGTGTACGTCGCCAGCATCAGCCCGGACGTCGGCGAGAGCGTGGTCGACCTGGTCATGAAGTATCCCGGCAGCCAGCTCGTCACGTCCATCAAGATGGTCCCCTTCCCCCTGCCTGACGGTGGGACGGGGATGGACCAGTACATCCAGCAGGACAAGTTCCCGGCCGTGTTCGCGGCCGACGTCGCCCCCGAGGTCGCCGAGTTGATGGCGGTCACGCAGCGGCCTGCGACGGCGAGCGCCCAGACCGGGTCCGTGACCAAGGCGGCCTGGAAGACGATCCCGTCGTGGACCCTGATCAGCAAGCAGGACCAGGGCATTCCGCCGGACCTGCAACGCTTCCTGGCCGACCGGGCGGGGTCCACCGTGATCGAGGTCGACGGGTCGCACGCCGTGGCTGTCTCGAAACCCGGTCCGGTGGCAGATTTCATCGACACCGCCGCCCGCGCCACCATGCGCTAGGCCCGCACCCCGAACAGGTGCTCAGCACGCTGGCCGGCTCAGCGTCCGAGCCTGATCCGGACGATCGTCCCCTCGGGGGCGGCCCGCACGGTCACCTCGTCGCAGACCTGCTCGACGATGGCCAGTCCGCGGCCCCGTACGGCGTTGGCGGCGGGCATGTCCCGGCCGAGCGCCCGTGCCGGGCCCTGGTCGACGACGTCGCAGAACACCTGGTCGCCCTCGGCCCAGAGCCGGACCCGGCCACCGCCGACGGTGTGCTGCAACGTGTTGGTCGCCAGCTCGCTGACCGCGAGCACCAGCAGCTCCACCCGCTCGGCCGACAGGCCCCGCGCGGTGGCGGCGTCCCAGACGAAGGCGCGCAACGCCCGCAGGTCGGACGCCACCTCGTACGTCATCGTGTCGGTGCGCGAGGCGAACGCAGGCTCCTCGGCCACCGCGTGGGTCTCCCGACGGTCGGTCGCCATCAGCCCGCCAGCCGCGGGTCGTCGACGGGCGGACGCAGCAGGTTGCCGATGCCGGTGATGTCGAGGACGGTCGCGACCGGGCCGGACGCGTTGACCGCGTACAGACGACGACCGGTCGCGCGTGCCGCCTGATGGGCGGTCACCAGGCCGTGCAGGCCCGTCGAGTCCATGAACCGCAGCCCGCCGACGTCGACCACCACCACCGACGCGGCGCGCACCGCCGCGGACAGCACGGTCGTCAGCTCGGGCTGGGCCGCCAGGTCGCACTCACCGGTCAGCGTGACCACGATCCGCCCGGGTGTCGTGGACGTGCGGGCCTCGAAGTGCGCCATCGGACAGCAGCATCCTTCCTCGTAGCGTCAGCCGTTGTCGGGACATCATGTCATCCGACAGCCGCCCAGCCGTGTCCTCCATTCGGCGGTTGATCAAGAAGGCGCGGCCACTGTGCGGCGGCGGACGGGTCAGGACCCCGCGTCGAACGCGACGGACTCGCTCAGCTCGCGCCACCGCGCGTCGGACGCGGCGAGTGCCTCGGCGACCGTCGATGCGGCCGCGACCGCGTCGACGCCCAGCAGCAGCCGTGCCGGCGGGTCGTCGACGCGGGTGATCTCGATGATCGCCCGCGCCGCTTCGCGGGATCGCCCGGCTGGCGACCCGGTCGCCGACGCTGGAGATCTGGACGCATGTCCTCGATCGCGCCCACGTCGCGTACCGGCACGGCATCTCCTTCGGAACGGGCGACGGGCGGTCGCTACGGGCGGATGTCCAGGGCGCCGATCAGGCCGTCGCGCAGGGTGAACCGGTACCGCAGCTCGATCGGGCTGCCGGGGAAGTCGCCGGACACCCGCGTGAGGACCAGGTACGAGTCGCCGGCCTGGGGCGTGACCCGCACCGGCTCGGCGGTGTACGAGTACTCCGACATCGTCCGCTCCCGCCAGGATCGGATGGAGGGCCGGCCGTCGTACAGGCGGTCCCCGTCGGCCACGCTCGCGGTGTCCGCGAAGCAGGCGACGAAGGCGTCCAGGTCACCGTCGCCGACCGCCCGGAAGTACCTGTCGATCACGTCGGGCAGGTCGACCGTCATCTGCTCCTCCTGCGGCATGGGCCGCCGTCGGGCGGCCGCCGTGGTCCCGGTCCGACCTCACCGTACGAGACGGCGTCGGTGGGACGCGGCGCAACCGACAGAACCACCGGCGGGAGGGCCCGGGTTTGCCGCCGTCCGGCCCGGGTAGCCACGCGTTCCGGCGACGGAAGGGGCGGGACCATGGCCGAACTGGCGTTCGTCGACAAGGTCGCGGCACGGGCGGGCATCCCGCCGGAAGAGGCGCGCTCGCTGACCGAGGCGGTCCTGCGGACACTCACCGAGCGCCTCAGCGGCGGCGAGGCGTCCGCGCTCGCTCCGCACGTGGCCGACGAGCTGAGCCCGCTGCTGGTCAAGGCCGCCGAACCGCCCGAGACATTCGGGTACGACGAGTTCCTGCGCCGCGTCGCCGACCGTGCCGGCACGGATCGGCCCGGCGCCGAGCGGGGCGCACGGGCGGTTCTTCAGACGATGCACCGGGTGGTCGGCCACCGGGAGTTCACCGACGCCCTGGCGCAGCTCCCGGCGGACCTGCGGGCGCTGGCCCAACCGCTGCCGCACGGCCCCTGACCGACGCGCGCCTGATGCGTCGGTGACCGTTCGGTCCCTGGCGTGCCGCCACGACACCGGATCTACTGTGCGTAACCGATCGAACGCGCAGTGGCGGTTGTCCCGCGCCCGTCCGCCGGGTCGTCGCCGCTCCGATCCGGAGGAGCGTCCCCCTTGGCGTCCTTGGTGTCCCCGCGTCCCCTGCTGACCGCAGTGACGACCGTCGTCGCGATGATCACCCTCGCTCCCGCTCCCGTCGTCGCGTCCCCGCACAGCTATCGGGTCGTCGACCTCGGCACCCTGAGCGGGGGTGACGGCGCTGCGACGGCGATGAACGACCGCGGCGACATCGTCGGCTGGAGCACCGTCGCCGGCGGCGCCCGGCACGCCGTGCTCTGGCGACACGGCGTCATCACCGACCTGGGCGTGCTGCCCGGTGACACCGATTCCAGCGCCGTGGACGTCAACGAGTTCGGTGACGTGGCGATCACCTCGTTCGGCTCGGACTACCTGACCCGCGCGGTGCTCTGGCGCGACGGCCACCTCCGCGACCTTGGCACCCTGGGCGGGGAGAACAGTGTGGCGATCGGCGTCAACGACCGGCGGCAGGTGCTCGGCACCAGCGATCCGGCCGACGACATGCGGCACCGTTTCCTGTGGCGCGACAGGGTCTTCACCGACCTGGGTCAGGAGTACTTCTACGAGTTCACCGCCGACTTCAACAACGCGGGCGACGTGGTGGGCGGGTTCAACGTGCCGCCGCAGGACTACCCGTGCACCTGCGTCGGTGGCCGGTTGCGCGACGGCGTCCTGACCCAGATCGGCAGCGCGGCGCTCGGGATCAACAACCGGGGTCAGGTGGTGGGCGCGGCGAACGGCCGGGCGTTCCGCTGGCAGAACGGGACACTCACCGACCTCGGCACGCTCGGCGGCGACCGGAGCCACGCCACAGCGGTAAACGACCGGGGGGTGGTGGTGGGCCAGAGCGCCACCGCCAGCGCCGCGTGGCACCCGTTCCTCTGGCGCAACGGTGTGATGACCGACCTGACCACCCGGGGCGTGTGGGAGACCGACTGGATCGAGGACATCAACATCAGCGGCCACCTCGTCGGCGCGCGGGGGAACCGACCGGTGCTGTTCCGCTGAGCGTCGGTTCCCACACGGCTCACGAGACGGGGCGTGGCCCGACCCGCCGGTCTGACCACGCCCCCTCGTCCGAGGTCAGCCGGTTACCCCGCTGCTGACCACCCACTTCTGGTGTGCGCCGCCCGCGTACGTGCCGAGCTGGATCTGGGTGCCGTCGCCGGTGTTACCGCCGGCGGCCTCCATGATCTTGCCAGACTGCGGGTTGCGGATGGATCCGTCGCTCTGTGGCTGCCAGACCTGCGCGCCGGTGCCGTTGCAGGTCCAGAGCTGGATCTTCGTACCGTTCGCGGTGCCCGCGTTGTCCACGTCCAGGCACTTGCCGAGCACCCGGTACGTGTCGCCGACCCGGGTCCACGACTGGGCGGCGGTGCCGTTGCAGGTCCAGAGCTGGATCTTCGTACCGTCGGCGGTGCCCGAGTTGTCGACGTCCAGGCACTTGCCGCCGACGCCGGTGATGGTGCCGCCGATCGGCGGCGGCGGGCTGCCCGGGATGGAGTTGAGCGTGTACCACGCCTCGGTGCTCCACAGTGACTGGCCGCTGGTGGAGGTGAACGGGCGCGGCGAGCGCAGGTGCACCACCCGACCGGCCTTGCGGCCGGCCACCGCCAGGCTCACCTTCTTTCCGTCCGACGAGAGAGTGGCCGAGGTGACGGTGAGGGTCTCCTCGTCGATCTTCGGCCCGCCGTAGGCCGAGGTGGCCACGTACCGCCATTGCTTGATCTTGTAGTGGGACGCGAGGTTGGCGGCGGTCGCTGCCGAGACGGGCTGGGTGTACTCCACCTCGAAACCGGTGGTGGTGGCACGCATCGCCAGCATCTCGAAGGTGCTGGCGCTGTTCGGGGTGAGCTTCTGCAACCCGTACGTCAGCTTGCCGGTCTGCCCCCAGTTGCCCCCGGCGCCGAGCCCGCCGACGTAGATCGCGCCGTCCGGGCCGAGGTTCACCTCGGAGACGCCCGCCTCCAAACCCTGGGTGAGTCGGAACAGCGCGCCCTGGTACTCGCCGTTGACCTTCTCCACGGAGGCGCGTTGGAGACCGCCGTAGGTGACGTCGCCGATGACGAACTGGCCGGCGTACCGCCCGCTGGTGAGGTAGAGCGGCGTGCTCGGCGAGTTGGCGATCTCGTTCTGCGGCATCCAGAGCACCGGCGGGGTGACCGGGTTGGTGTCGAACGGACCGGCCGGGGTCGTGTAGTGGTTGAAGAAGCGGCCCTGCTTGATGTGCACCAGCTTCGACGACGGCAGCCAGCCGCCCTGGTTGTCGGTGACGAAGATGCCGCCCTCCGGCCCCCAACCGATGCCGTGTGGTGTCCGCAGGCCGCCCGCGACGTAGCTGACCGCGCCGGTGTCCTTGTTGACCTTGATGGTGGTGCCCCGGTTGGCGGCGGGCTGCGGCACGGTGGTCGCGCCGCCGTAGTCGATCGACACCGACAGGTTCACGTAGAAGAACCCGTCCTGGTAGAGCAGACCGAACGCGAACTCGTGGAACTTGCCGCCGTACGGCCAGGTGGCGACGGTGTCGAGACGGTCGGCCACCTCGTCGCCGGTGGTGTCCACGAGCCGGGTCAGCCGCTGCTTCTCCGACACGTAGACCACGCCGTCGACGACCTTGAGCCCCATCGGCTCCTTGAGGCCACCGGCGATCTTCTTGGTGGTCACCGCCCCGGGACTTGTCGCGCCGCCGGTGCCGCCCATGATGTACACCTCGCCGTCCTGGGAGGTGCCGGACTGGTCGCTGCCACCCCAGGTGCTGATGACCAGCCGTCCGTCGGGCAGCCAGTCCATCCCGGTGACCTTCGGCTGGAAGCCGCTGGGTCGCAGGTTCGTGAGCGTGTAACCGGGGTGCACGCCGGTCAGCGGCAGGCCGTCACCGGGCGTGTCGCTGACGCCCTCGCACTCCTTGCGTCCCGGTGCGGTGACCCGGACGACCCCGGCGTCGGTGCTCAACGCCGAGTTCGGTACGACCACGAAGGACGACGAGCCGGGCGTACGCCACTCCAGGGTGATCTGCTGGTCACCACCGCGCTCGAAGTGGTCGATGCGCAGTGGATGCAGGCCGGTGGCGAGGGTGACCGTGCCCTCCTTGGGTGGGGTGGCGCCGTGCAGACCGTCGTGGTCGACGACGACGGTGTTGTCGATCGTGAGCTTGGACCCGTCGTCGCTGCTGAGCCGGAAGGTGTAGCTGCCGGCCTGGGTGACGGTGATGTTGCCGAGCACCTGCGAGACGAAGTTGTCGTCGAAGCCGAAGTCGGCCGCCGACGTCCAGTTGATCGTGGACATGAGCTTGTCGACGTTCGGGGTCTGCGCGGGCTTGAGCGTGCAGATCTCGGAAAGCGGCACCTGGACGTCGTAGACGCGCAGGGTGACGCCCGGTTCCTGCTCTGCGGCGGCGTCGGCCGGGTCGGCCCAGAAGCCGACGGTGAGGACGAGCGCGAGCGCGCCCAGGACGGGACTGCGGAATCGGCGAGGCAGCCGTGTACCCATCGTTCCTCCAACGAGGATGAGGAGTGACCGGCGGCCGGCATGCAGCGATGGTGAGGTGGGTGGCCGCCGGCCCGGTCCGTAACGTCCTCGACGCCGACGAGTGACGATCCGGAAACACCGGGTTGATGGGTCGAGACATTAAGGGGTTTCGATCAGGGTGTCCATGCCTTTGCATCGATACATCAAAAGTTCCCGATGTCCGTGCGAAAGCTCGCGGCACTGATCCCCGAATGTCCAGGGATGTGACCGGCCTCAGCGGCGTCCGCGGCGAGCCGGACGGCGGTTCGTTCCGCCGCGTGGACGCGGGAGGCTGCCGCCTGTTGGACGTGCGGCGCCGCCGCGCGGGCGGGCAGCCTTACCCGCCGGCCGGGCGGCGGGGCGACGGCGGGCCGCCACGAGGATGAGCGTGCCCACGACGGCGACGATGGCCGCGGGTACCACCCACGAGGGAAGTCCCTTCTCCTTCGAGGACGCCGGCGGCGCGGCGGCGGGGGTGATCGCCGGGTCGAGTGTCGCGGCCGGTACGGCGGACGCCGACGTGCCGCCCTCGGCCTGGGCGAGCAGGGCGGGATCGGGACCGTCCGTCGGGGCCGTCCAGCCGGCCGGGGCCGCCGTGCTCGGCCCCTGGTAGTCGAACGTGACGGTGCCCCGCACCGCCTCGCCGTCGGAGGCGACCGTGAGGTAACTGGCGGTGTACCTGCCCTTCGCCGGCCAGTGCGCGACGGCCACCATCGCGGGGAAGCCGGTGTGGTACAGCCGCGGCTCGAAGACGCCGTTGACCATGAAGTACTCCTGGACCGGCTTGTCCAACCGCTTCGGCTCGCCGTGCGACCAGCCGCTGTCCACCCGCGACCCGTTCGGGCCGCTGAGGGTGAAGTGCGCGTTGGCGGCCGGCTTCTCCGTGAAGTACAACCCCACCTGGGCGAGAGGCTGGCGCACCACGGTGCCGGTCAGCGGGGTGGAGGTCGCCAACTGGCCGTGCGCGGACGCCGGGGCGGCGGGCAGCGCCAGTGCCGCCACCAGCAGCGCGGCCAGCACCGCGAGGGTACGACTCACGTTGTTACCGACAGTGGCGAGCCTCGATCGCATTCGTTCATCATGGTCATTTCCCCGTCGCCGAACAAGACGTAGAGTTCACCCTCCGACGATCATCTCGACACCCCGTCCCCCCGCGTCGTTCGGAGTCCGCCGTGCCCGTCCCCGGTCCGCGCCCCACCGTCCGCTCCGCCGCCCTCGTGGTCACCGGTCTGCTCACCGCCCTGCTCGCCGCGGGCTGCGGCCACGATGACGACCCGTCCGTCGCCACACCCTCGACGGCCCCGACGTCGGCCGCCGCGCCGACCACGTCCGCCGCGTCGGTCACCCCGGGCAGCCCCACTCCCGCCGCCACGCCCAGCACGACCGCGGTCGACCGGGAGATCACCGTGACCGTCGCCAAGCGACGGGTCACCCCGCCGACCGGCCGGGTGACGGTGACCAAGGGCCAGTTGGTCCGGATCACGGTCACCTCGGACGTCGCCGACGAACTGCACGTGCACGGCTACGACCTGGGCGCTCGCCTGCCGGCCGGCGCGCCGGGCATGGTCGAGTTCCGGGCCGACAAGACCGGGCTGTTCGAGGTCGAGACGCACGAGACCGAGCTGGTGCTGTTCCAGCTCGTCGTCCGCTGATCGGCATGTCCGCCGCTCCCACACTGCTGGCGCACGGCGTCGGCGGCCGCCAGGACCTTCCGATCACGCTGCCCGAACTCGTCGTCGCCGCCGCCCTGACCCTGGTCGTCACGTTCCTCGCGTTGGGCCTGCTCTGGCGCGAACCGCGCCTCGACCGGGACGCCGCCGGTGGCCGGCCCGTGCCGGACCGGCTGGCCCGCGCCCTCGACGCCCCCACGTTCCGGTGGGTGCTGCGCGCACTGGGGTTGCTCGCCACCGGCTGGTTCTGCGTCGGCCTGCTCGCCGGGCCGGACACCCCGGACAATCCCACGGCCGGCGCGCTCTACGTGCTCCTCTGGGTCGGCCTGGTGCCCGTCTCGCTGCTGATCGGCCCCTTCTGGCGGGCGGTCAACCCGCTGCGTACCGTGCATCTGCTCGGCGCGCTCGCGGCCCGGCGCGACCCGGCGCGCGGCATCCGCGAACTGCCTGGCGGCGTGGGCCTCTGGCCCGGCGCGGTCACCCTCTTCGCATTCGTCTGGCTCGAACTGGTCGCGCCGGACCGGGCCACCCTGCCGGTCATCACCGCGTGGCTGGCCGGGTACGCCGTGGTGATGCTGGCCGGCGCGGTGCTGTTCGGCGCGGAATGGTTCGACCGGGCCGACCCGTTCGAGGTCTACAGCGCGCTCGTCGGCCGGCTCGCTCCGATCGGCAGGGCCGCCGACGGTGTGCTGGTGTGGCGCAACCCGCTCGACGGGATCGCCGGTCTGCGACCCCGTCCCGGGCTGGTCGCCGTGGTCATCGTGCTGCTCGGCTCGACCATGTTCGACAGCCTCTCCAACGCGCCGGCATGGCTGCGCTTCGCCCAGGAGAACGGGCTGCACCCGGCGGTCACCGGCAGCGCCGGACTGGTCCTGGTCATCGGGGCGGTCGCTGTGGCGTACCTCGCCGCCACCGGCGTCGCGGCCCGCGTCGGTCGCAACGAGCGGGCGGACGCTGGCGCGGTCGCCGCGCGGCGGGTGCCGGGCGAGATCGCGCACTCGATCGTGCCGATCGCGGTGGGCTACGTGGTGGCGCACTACTACTCGCTGCTGATCCTGGAGGGTCAGCGCACCGTCGCGCTGCTCTCCGACCCCCGCGACACCGGAGCGGACGTCTTCGGCACCGCGGGCTGGGAACCGCACACCGCGCTGGTCACCCCGTCCGGGGTGGCCAACCTCCAGATCACCGTCATCATCGTCGGGCACCTGCTCGGCACCCTGCTCGCCCACGACCGCGCCCTGTACCTGTTCCCCCGCGCGCGGGCGGTCGTCGGTCAGCTCCCGTTGCTCGCGCTGATGGTCGCCTACACCGTCGCTGGCCTGCTGCTGCTCTACGCCGGTTAGGCCGTGTGTCAAAGCCCTTGGCCGGCCTGCGTAAGGCCCAGACGACGACCGGCCGCTTCGGCCGCTGGTGAACCGCCGCTCGCGGGCCCGTGGTCCGGCCGGATCGGAGCCGCCCGCTCTATTGAGAGTGATGCCTGTGAGTCATCTTGATGCCTCACAGGCATCACTCTCATCGTGCCGTCCGCCGTCCGCCGTCCGCCGTCCGCCGTCCGCCGTCCGCCGTCCGCCGTCCGCCGTCCGCCGTCCGCCGTCCGCCGTCCGCCCCTCGGCTCGACCGAGGACCTCGACACACGGCCTGGCCGCGTCCACGCCCGCAGACGAGGATGGGGGCGTGGACTTCGCTCTGACGCGCTACCTCGACGATCTCGTGGACACCGCCCGGGACGTGCTCGGCGACGATCTCGTCGGCGCGTACGCGGCCGGCTCGGTGGGGCTCGGCGCGTACCAGGCCGGACGCAGTGACGTGGACGTCGCGCTGGTCTGCGTCGACCCGCTCCCCGAGACCGTCAAGCGGACGCTCGTGGCACGGCTGCGACACGAGGCGCTGCCCTGTCCGGCGCGCGGGCTGGAACTGGTCGTGTACCGGCGGGCGGTGGCCGCCGCCGGCAGCCCCGAGCCCGGCTTCGAGGTCGAGCTGAACACCGGCCGCGCCATGCCGTTCCGCCGCACCCTCGACCCGGCCGACCGCCCGGATGCCGACGGCCGGTTCTGGTACGGGCTGGACCGCAGCATCCTGCACCAGAGCGGACTGCCGCTTGCCGGTCCTCCGGCGGCGGAGGTCTTCGCCGACCTTCCCCCGGACGCTCTGCGTCGGCTGCTGGTGGAGGCGCTGACCTGGTGGCTGGCCCTGCCGACGCCACCGGACGACCGGCCCGCGCCCGGGGCGGAGGACGCGGTGCTCGGCGCATGCCGCTCCCTGGTGCGCCACCGCGACGGCGTCTGGCTGTCCAAGGTGGCCGCCGGTCAGCGACTCGTCGACACCGGCGACCCGGCCGACGTGATCCACCGGGCGATCGCCGCGCGGCACGGCGGCCCACCGCCCGCCGGACCCGAGGCCCGTGCCTTCCAGCAACGGGTACGCGCCGAGATCGCCGGCTGACTGCACCCGGTGCGAGGTGCTCAGCGCACCGGGCGGGACCTGAGTGAGGCGAAGAGCAGGTTGAGGCCCTCGGCCATGGTCGGATGCGTGATGATCGCGTCCCGCAGCGCGGTCCACGGCATCCGCGCGAGCATTGCCAACTGCACCGAGGTGATCACCTCACCCGACTCCGGGCCGAGCAGTGCCGCGCCCAGGATCAGGTCGGTACGGTCGTCGATCACCGCCTTCCACATGCCGCTCGTTTGGCGCAGGGTGCGGGCCCGGGGGATCGCGGCGACGGGCAGGTGGGCCACCTGGACGTCGTACCCGGCGCGCCGCGCGTCGCTCTCGCTGAGACCGACCCGCGCCAGCTCCGGGGTGGTGAAGACGGTGTACGGGATGAGTCGGTCCGCCGTGCTGCGCTGCTCACCGGCCAGGTTCGCCCGGATGATCCGATAGTCGTCCAGCGAGACGTGCGTGAACTGCGGGCTGCCGGCGACGTCCCCGGCCGCCCACGTCCGCTCGGCGCTGGTGCGCAGGTACTCGTCGACCACCACGAAGCCACGACCGTCGAGCCGGACACCGGCCGCGTCCAGCCCGAGCCCGTCGGTGACCGGCGCCCGGCCGGCCGCCACCAGGACTTCGTCGCCGGTCACCACGCTGCCGTCGTCGAGGGCGACCCGGAGCGTGCCGTCGGGGTCGCGGTCGACCCGGGCGACGGCCACGCCGACGCGGACGTCGATGCCGTCGTCGAGGAAGATCCGCATCAGCGCGTCGGCGATATCGGGGTCCTCGCGGGTGAGCAGTTGGGGGCCGCCCTCGATGACCGTCACCGCGCTGCCGAACGACGCGAACATCTGCGCGAACTCCACCCCGACGGTCCCGCCGCCGAGCACCACCAGTCGCGCCGGCAGTCGATCCAGCCGCAGGAGGTCGTTGCTGGTCAGTACCCCGGCCTCGGCCATCCCGGGCACGGACGGCAGATGTGGGCGGGTGCCGGTGTTGATGACCACGTCGGCGCCGCGCAGCAGTCGTTCGCCGCCGTCGGCCAGCGGCACCCGCACGGTCCGCGCGGCGACGAACCGGGCCGCACCGATCACCAGGTGCAGACCCGAGTCGAGGAACTGCTGTCGGTTGGCCGCCACCATCTGGTCGACGACGTCCTGCTTGTGCGCCCGCAGCAGGTCCACGTCCACCCGGCCACCCTCGACCACGAGACCGAGCGCGGCGGCGTCCCGGAGCTGGCGGGCCGCCCGCGCGCTCGTCACCAGCGCCTTCGTGGGGATGCACGCGACGTTGATGCAGCTACCGCCGATCATGCCGCGCTCCACCATCGCCACCCGGCGGCCGGAGCGGGCCACGTCCATGCTCAGCGTCTTGCCGGCCTTGCCGCCGCCCACGACGAGCAGGTCGAAGTCCTCCGGCTGGTCAGTCACGGAAACTCCTCGCGGCCACGCGGCGCGTCCCCTTCCGGATCGCCGATCGGGCCGGTGGTGCGTGTCGGCCAGCCCCAGCCTGCCAGCTCCCATGGGACGTCCGGGACGGTTCCCGGCGAAAGCGCACCGGCACACCTCGGGTCCGGCGAGCGGCGCGGGGCGGCTGCGGGACCGACGTGCCGTGCGTGGTCAGGCTGCCTCGGCCGTGACCAGGTAGAGGGTGAAGCTCGCCAGCGAAGGACCAGCGGTGAGACGCCCCAGCCACGCCTGAGCGTCCGTGTCGGTCAGCTCGCCGGCCGTCACCGCACACGCGGAGTTGCGCCGCAGACCCAGAATCCGGTCCGCCGTGCCGAAATCCTCGAAGACGACGGCGATCGCCTCGACCGAGCGCACCCGCAGGCCGGCCCGTACCGACAGCCGGACCAGGTCCCGCCCGACCGTCGGATTCCGCACCCGACCCGCCACGAACCGGGCGAAGCGGCGGCTCGTCTCCACGTCATCGTCGGCGACGGCCAGGGTGTCCCAATCCGGCTCGGTCACCGCGAGCACACCCCCCGGGCGCAGCACCCGGCGGACCTGCGCCAACACCGTCGCGGGATCGTCCACGTGCATCAGCACCCGGTCGATCCGGACCCGGTCCATGCTGGCATCGTCCAGCGGAAGCCCATGGGCATCGCCCGCGCGCAGATCGATCCCCGACCGGCCGGCCACCCGCCGGGCCGCCTCCGCGAGCATCCGCCCGTCCCGGTCGACTCCGACGACCAGGCCGTCGGGCCGGACCGCGTCGGCCAGCCGCCCGAGATCGGTGCCCGGGCCGCAGCCGACGTCCACGACGGCGTGCCCCGGCCGCAGGTCGAGAGCGTCGACGGCACGCCTCTTGTAGTGACGGCCGATCGTGGTGGCGGCGGCCGCATCCAGGTACGCGATCTGATCCACACTCGTGAGCTGGCTCATCCGCCCATCCCACCATCGGCGCGACAGCGTGCGGTGCAGACGATGCGGGGATTCGGTGTAGACCGCCCGGTGCCGGTTCTGCGGAACGGGCCGGGACGCACGCGCCCCGGCCCGTTCCGCGCTGGCGGGCTCAGTGTCGGCCGTTGCCGTTGCCGTTGCCGTTGTCGTTGACCGGCTGCCCGAAGGCCAGGAACGGCACGGGCGTCGGGGGCTCGGTCCGGGCGAAGATCGGCTCGGGCTGCGGGGTGGGGGTTCCGGACGTGGCCGTCCGTTCGGCAAGCGCCACCGGGTACCGCAGGGGCGTCCCCTCCGGGCGGTCACCGTCGGTGTGCTCGGCATCGGCGTGGGTTTCGTCGGCGTGGGCCCCGCTGCGACCTGCCTCGTCGTCACCGGCCCGGTCCGCGTCGACGCGGTCGGTACGCGCCTGCTCGGTGTCGGTCTCGGCGCGACCGGCACGCTCGTCGGCGTCGGCGTCGGTGTCGGTGCGGTGGCTCGCCGGCGGGTCGACGGGGATCAGCTCGACACCCGCACGGGCAGGACTCGACCGTGGGCCGACCATCGGATACTCGGCGGTCTCCGTACCGCCGGCCGCAGCGGCCATCACGGCGGCGGAGGCCAGGTCGGCCACCCGCTTCGCCTCCCGCTGGACCCGGGCGCGGACCTCCTTCGCGTGCCGCTCGGCGGAGTCGCCGGCCCGCCGTGCCTCGTCGAGTCGAGTCGTCTCGGCGGTCAGGTCCCGCCGCACCTCGCTCAGCCGTTGCTGGATGCGGGACAGCTCGTTCTCCAGGGTCTCGCCCTCCTGGCGGACCTCGGCGAGCTGCTGCTGGGCGGTCTCCAACTCGGCGTGCAGTTGGGCCGACTCCTCGCGGCGCTCCTCGATGTCCCGCTGGAGCGCCGTCAGCTGCTCCTGGTGGCTGGCGGCCTGCTCGTCGGCCCGGTTACGCAGCTCGGTCACGTGCTGCTGCGCCTCGGCGAGCAGCGCGGCGATCTGCTGCTCGGTGAAGCTGCGCTGCTCGGCCAGCTCCTCCTGCGCCGCCGCCTGCAACTCGGCGATCTCCTGCTCGGCGGCGCTGCGCCGTTCGGCGACCTCGCGCTCCACACCGGCCTGCCACTGGACCATCTCCTGCTGGTTCTTGGCCCGGGCCGCCTGGACCTCCTGCTGGATCTGGGTACGCGCCGACTTCATCAGGGCGTCGGCGGCGACCCGCGTCTGGTTGAGCTGCTGCGCGCTCTGCTCGGTGATGCGCTTCGCCTCGTGCTGGGCGCGTTCGTGCGCGGCCTCGCCGTCGGCGCGCAACTGCTCGGCGCGTTCCCGGATCGCGGTCAGCTCGGCCTCGGCCACGGCGCGCCGCTCCTCGTACGCCTGCTCCTGCTCGCTGCGCCGCGCGGCCACCTCCTCGGACAGGTCCTGGCGTGCCTGCGCGGCCCGCTCGCGGGTGTCGACGAGGATCCTCTCCGCCTCGTTGCGCAGCTCGTTGGCCCGGTCGGTGGCCGACTCGGTGATGAGAGCGGCCTGCTTTTCGGCGAGGGTCAGTATCTCGCCGACCATCGGACCCAGATCCTGGAACGAGGCGCGGTCCACCTGCACCGGCTGCTCGTGCAGCTCGGCCAGCTCGGCGCGCAGCCGCTGCACCTCGGCGGTCAGCTCCCGCACCCGCACCGCGGACCGGCCGTGCTCGCCGCTGAGCATCGCGATCTGCCCGTCGAGCTGCTCCAGGTGCCGGTCCACCTGGCGTTTGTCGTAACCGCGCAGGGCGAGCTCGAAGCTCGGCCGCGAGGCCGCGTCGTCGCGTGCTGCGAGCGGCTCAGCGCCGATGGACATGCACCATCCTCCGTACAGTCGGGGCGCAAGGGCCGGCGGTCAACCGCCCTGCGGGCCGTGAGTGTGGCGCAACGCTACCGCCGAGCCGCCTCCCGTGCGAAGGCCCGCACCCCTCATTCGTCGATCATGGAGTCGTGGTGCCCGGAAGGCCCTGATCCGCGGCTCTTGTCATCCACCACGACTCCATGATCAGCGGTGCGGCTCAGCGACGGCGGGCCACCATGACCGCGTCGTGGTGGACGACGTCGTGGGGGCGGGGACGGGTGTCGGTGGTGAGGACGTCCCAGCGGGTCGGGTCCAACGCGGCGGCCACGTCCTCGGCGGTGTACATCATGTCCGGCATGTGCATCCGGTGCCCCGACGTCCACAGGTCCATCGGGTGGTGCCCCACGACCAGCAGCACGCCGCCCGGAGCCACCGCGGCGGCCAGCCGGGTGAACAACTCCCGCCGCTGCACGGGGGGCAGGTGCATGAACTGTGCCGACACCAGGTCGTACGCCTCCTCGGCGGGCGGCTTGTCGCGCAGGTCGGCGTGCGTGAACTCGATCTGGTGACCGACCCCGGCGGCCTCGGCGTGTTCGGCGGCCCGGGTCAGCGCGGTGGTCGAGATGTCCACCGCCGTCACCCGCCAGCCCCGCTCGGCCAGCCACACCGCGTCGGCGCCCTCACCGCTGCCCACGTCCAGCGCCCGCCCCGGAGTCAGGTCGGCCGCCTCGGTGACCAGCTGCGGATTCGGGCGGCCACTCCACACCGCCGGCTTCGACAGGTACCGCTCCTCCCACGCCGGCTCCTCGAAGGTCGTGGCGACCAGTTGCCGGTACGCGGTCACCGCGTCCCGGATCTCCTCGGCGATGAGGTCGGCGTTGATCGCCGCTGCGGCGGTGAGCCCGGCGGCGGCGGACGTGATGACCTGACCGCGCAGGTCGGCCACGTTGCCGGCCACCCAGACGCCGGGAACGGTCGTCGCTCCGGTGGCGTCGGCGGGGACCTGGGTGCCGACCACGTGCCCACCCATCGTCACCTCCTCGGGGGCCAGGCCCAGCCCGACCAGCAGGTCGGCGCGGGGTGCCGTGCGGGTGCCGACCACGACCACGTCGAGGGCCACCACGCGGCCGTCGGCGAGCCGGACACCGCTGAGCGCGTCCTCGGTCACCTCGATCGCGGCGACCGGGCCGGGCACCACCGCGATGCTCCGGGCGGCGAGCCGTTCGGCGGTCTCCTCGTCGAGGGGCGGCGCGTCGTGCAGCAGGAGGAGCACGTCGGACGTCCACTGCCGCCACATCTCGGCCTGGTGCACGGCCATCGGCCCGGTAGCCAGCACGCCGACGCGGCGGTCGCGCACCTCCCAACCGTGGCAGTACGGGCAGTGCAGCACGTCACGGCCCCACCGCTGCGCCACCCCGGGTACGTCGGGCAGCTCGTCGGTCAGCCCGGTGGCCACCAGCAGTCGACGGGCCCGCACCGCGTCGCCGTCGTCGAGGGCGAGCCGGAAGCCCTCGTCGTCCCGGGTCGCGGCCTGGACCCGGCCGGCCCGGAACTGCCCGCCGTACCCGGCCACCTCGGCGCGCCCGGCGGCGATCAGCTCGGCCGGCGGCGTCCCCTCCCGGCCCAGGTAGTTGTGCACGTGGTCGGCGGGCGCGTTACGCGGCTCGCCCGAGTCGATCACCAGCACCGACCGCCGCGCGCGGCTCAGCGCCAGAGCGCCGCTGAGCCCGGCCGCGCCACCGCCCACCACCACCACGTCGTACGTCTCGTCCACCGGAATGTCCCCCTGTTCGTCGGCTGAGCCCACCATCCGTCGCCGTCGTCGAGATGGCAAGTATCGTTGCTGTTATGGCAAACGACGACAACGCCGCGCTGGCCGCCGTCGGCCCCCGCCTGCGTGCCCTACGCCACCAACGCGGCACCACGTTGACTCAGCTCGCCGATCTGACCGGCATCTCGGTGAGCACCCTGTCCCGGCTCGAGTCCGGCAGCCGCCGGCCCACCCTGGAACTGCTGCTTCCGCTGGCCCGGGCCTATCAGGTGGCGCTGGACGAGCTGGTGGACGCCCCGGCCACCGGCGACCCCCGCGTACGCCCCAAGCCGATCGTGATCCACGGCGTGACCCACCTGCCGCTGACCCGCCGCCCCGGCGGCTTGCAGGCGTTCAAGCAGATCTTCCCGCCGGACCCGAGCGCCGGGGGACGAACCCCGCAGGTTCACGAGGGGTACGAGTGGTTGTACGTGCTCTCGGGTCGACTGCGCCTGGTGCTCGGCGACCGCGACCTGATCCTGACGCATGGCGAGGTGGCCGAGTTCGACACCCGCATCCCGCACCTCATCATGAACCCGGGGCCCGGCACGGCCGAGGCGCTCAGCCTCTTCGGGCCGCAGGGGGAGCGGCTGCACGTACGCGCCCGCCCCGTTGGGTCCGACCGCCCCGATTGACCGCCGATCGACACGACATCGGCGATGTCGCGGTATCCAGGCCATCGGACACCCCGACATCGCCGACCTCGTGTCGCGGCCGGGGTGATGTGCCGCGGGGGCCGGACCGGTTCCCCTCCGGTCCGACCCCCGCGACGCCCCGCGCTAGGCGCGGAGCCTGCGCTGGCGGACGACCAGCAGCAACGCGGCACCGAGCAGCACCGCCAGCACCCCGGCGGTCATCCAGCCACCGATCGGGAACGATGTCCCGGTCACCGGCAGCTTGCCCTTCACCGGAATGGTGATGGTGGACTCCGGCGCCACCGGCGCGGGGCCGTCCGGCGGGGTGCCCGTTGCCGTCGCGGTGTTCCGCACCGAGCCGTGGTGGTAGTCGGCCTTGCTGACCGTGTACGTCGCCGCGCAGGTCACCGCCGCGCCGGCGGCCAGGGTGACCGCGCCGTTGGGTGTCCGGTCCGGCCCACAGGTGATCGGGCCGAGGTTGGCCGGTGACGCCGGCGCCGTGAGGGTGTCGGTGATCGTGACGCCGGTCAGCGTCACCTGCCCGGTGTTGGTGACGACGAACTGGAACGGCACCTGCTGACCGGGCCGACTGATCTTCCCGGTGCTGCTGGACTTCACCACGGTGATCGCCGCGCCCCGGGTGGCGGTGACCTCGGCGCTGGCGGGTCCGGAGCGTACCGGGGCGGGTGGTTCCTGGCCCGGGATGATCGGCGGCGTGCCGGCCGCCACGGCCGTGTTGGTGATCCGGCCGGCTTCGATGTCCGCCGCCGTGACGGTGTAGGTCGACGTGCAGGTGGTGCTCGCTCCGGCGAGCAGGGTGACGCCGCCGTTCGGAACGGGCGGGGTGCCGCAGGTGATCGCCCCGGGCGTGCCGGTTCCGGAGAACTCCGTCTCGTCGACGGTCACCGACGTGAGCGGGGTGTTGCCGGTGTTGCTCACCACGAACCGGTACGTGACCACGTCACCGGCCGTCGACACCACTGTGGGTGTGGCCGACTTGGTGATGGCGATCGCCGGGTGCGGGATCGGGATGTCCAACGGGGACGGCGGCGAGACCGTCGGCGGCCCGAACGGCGGCGTGCCCGTGGCGGTGGCGACGTTGCGCAGCGACGAGCCGGCGAAGTCTGCCTCGGTCACGGTGTAGGTCGTCCGGCACTGGATGGACGCGCCCGGTTCCAGGGTCACCTGGCCGTTCGGGATGTTCTGCGGGCCGCAGGTGATGTCGCCGAGCTCGGCGCGCGGGGACGGCGGCAGCACGGTGTCGTTCACGGTCACGCCGGTGAGGGTCAGGCCGCCGGTGTTGACCACCAGGAAGGTGTACGGCACCTGCTGGCCCGGCGCGGTGACCGCCACCGTGGTCGACGATTTGATCACGTCGATGCCGGGGACGACCCCCGCCTGGGGAATGGTCAGCGTCGAGGGTGGCGAGTCCACCGGCGTGCCCCCGGGTGGGGTGCCGTGTGCCGTGGCGGTGTCGGTGACCCCGTCGTTGTCCAGGTCGGCCTGGGTGACGGTGTAGGTGGCCGTGCAGGCGGTCGTCTCACCCGGCGCGAGGGTGGTCACCGCGCAGGTGATCGGGCCGAGGTTCGCGTTGGACGAGGGCGGTGCCTGGACGTCGGTGACGGTGACGCTGGTCAGAATGAGTCCGCCGGTGTTGACCACGTGGAAGCGGTACGGCACCTGCTGGCCGATCATGCTGATCGTGGTGACCTCGGACGTCTTCACCACGGAGATCGCCGCCACCAGCCCGGATTCGGGGATCGTCAGTGTGGACGGCGGTGAGTCCACCGGCGTCTCGCTGTTCGGCGGCGTGCCGTGCGCGGTGGCGGTGTCGGCGACGGCGTTGTTGTCGAGGTCGGCCTGGGTGACCGTGTAGGTGGCCGTGCAGGCCGTCGCCTCGCCGGGTTCGAGGGTGGTCTGCGGGCAGGTGATCGGGCCGAGGTTCGCGTTCGACGACGGCGGTGTCTGCACGTCCGTGACGTTGACGTTGGTCAGCGTGACGCCACCGGTGTTGGTCGCGAGGAACTGGTACGGCACCTGCTGGCCGACCGCGGTGATCGCCACCGTGGTCGACGACTTGATGACCGCGATCGACGGCGTAACGTCGGCCGCCGGAATGGTCAGCACGGACTGGTCCGAGTCGACCGGCTGCTCGGTGCCCGTCGGGGTGCCGTGCGCGGTCGCGACGTCGGTGACCTCGTCGTTGTCCAGGTCGGCCTGGGTCACCGTGTAGGTGGCCGTGCAGGTGGTGGTCTCGCCGGGCGCGAGGGTGGTCTGCGGGCAGGTGATCGGGCCGAGGTTCGCGTTCGACGACGGCGGTGTCTGTACGTCGGTGACGTTGACGTTGACGAGTGTGACGCCGCCCGTGTTGGCGACCAGGAAGTGGTAGGGCACCTGCTGGCCGACGGCGCTGATGGTCGCGCTGGTGGACGACTTCACCAGCGAGATCGCCGGGGCGGGCGCGTCACCGGGGATCGTCAACGTGGACGGCGGCGACTGTACCGGCGGCCCGCCGCCGGGCGGTGTGCCCCGCGCGGTAGCGGTGTCGCGGACGGAACCGAAGTCCAGGTCGGCCTGGGTGACCGTGTAGGTGGCGGTGCAGTCCGTCTGCGCCCCGGGGGCGAGGGTGGTGGCGGCGCAGGTGATCGGGCCGAGGTTGGCGTTCGACGACGGCGGAGTCTGTACGTCGGTGACGGTGACGTTGGTCAGGGTGAGCCCGCCGGTGTTGACCACGTGGAAGGCGTACGGCACCTGCTGCCCGACGGTCTCGATCGAGACGGTGGTGGACGTCTTCACGACCGCGATCGCGGCGACCAGGCCGGTCTCCGGAATGGTCAGCGTGGCCGGTGGCGAGTCGATCGGCGTACCCCCGGGTGGGGTGCCGTGTGCGGTGGCGGTGTCGGTGACGCCGTCGTTGTCGAGGTCGGCCTGGGTGACGGTGTAGGTGGCGGCGCAGGTGGTCCGCGCGCCGGGGGCGAGGGTGGTGGCGGCGCAGGTGATCGGGCCGAGGTTGGCGTTGGACGACGGTGGTGCCTGGACGTCGGTGACGTTCACGCTGGTCAGCGTCAGTCCGCCGGTGTTGACCACGTGGAACGAGTACGGCACCTGCTGGCCGACCGTCGTGATCGAGGCGGCGGTGGAGGTCTTCGTGACCGCGATCGACGGGGTCAGACCGGCCGCCGGAATGGTCAGCGTGGACGGCGGCGAGGTCACCGGTGCGCCGGCGGGTGGCGTACCCCGCGCGGTGGCGGTGTCGCGTACGCCGTTGTTGTCCAGGTCGGCCTGGGTGACCGTGTAGGTGGCGGTGCAGGTGGTGGTCTGTCCGGGTGCGAGGGTGGTCTGTGGGCAGGTGATCGGGCCGAGGTCGGCGTTCGACGACGGCGGGGTCTGCACGTCGGTGATGGCGATGGCGGTGAGCGTCACGCCGCCGGTGTTGGTGACCAGGTACCGGTAGGGCACCTGCTGACCGACAGTGGTGATCGAGGCGGTGGTGGACGACTTGATGACGGCGACGGCGGCGGTGAGCACCTGCGCCGGGATGGTCAGGGTGTCCGGTTCGGAGACGACGGGCTGACCGACGGGTGGGGTGCCCCGGGCGGTGGCCGTGTTGGTCACCCCGCCGTTGTCGAGGTCGGCCTGGGTCACGGTGTACGTGGCGGTGCAGGCGGTGCGCTCGCCGGGCGCGAGGGTGGTGGCGGCGCAGGTGATCGGGCCGAGGTTGGCGTTCGACGACGGCGGGGTCTGCGTGTCGGCCACCGAGATGCCGGTCAGCGTGACGCCGCCGGTGTTGACCACGTGGAACGAGTACGGCACCTGCTGCCCGACGGTGGTGATCAACGTCGTCGTCGACGACTTGATCAGCGAGATGTCGGCCGGGGTGGCGCCCTCGCAGGAGAGTGTGGTGCTGAACGGGAAGTAGTGGATCTCGCCGCCGCGGTGGTCGAGCGTGCGGGTGATGACGCTGCCCTCGGTGTTACTGGCCGAGAGGTCGGTGAGGCTGGCGTTGGGGGCGTAGATGGTCCCCTCCACCGTGGCGGCCTGCGGGGTGAGAGTCAGCGCGGTCGCGGTCGGGAAGTTGAACAGGATGTAGCGAGCCTGCTCGCCGCCGATGCCGGCGAAGGTCGGGGCGGTCCAGTCGAACGTGTTGCCGACGCCCGTCGTGTCCACGTTGACCAGCAGCGGGGTGGTCGCGGTGGGCTGGCTGGCGAAGGTCAGGATCTGGATGTTGGCGAGGTCGGCTGCGGTCAGGTTGAGCACGTTTGTCACGCCCGGGGTGAGGGTGACCACGGCGTTGCTGCCCGGCGGGATCGGTCGGGGCAGCACGTCGCCGTTCGGCGTCCGGAGCACCACCGTGTTGTCGCAGGTGGCCAGGCCGGCGGTGGTGTCGCGGAAGGCGGCGAACGCCGCGGCGAAGTTGATCGGCGAGGTGGGCCCGACGCTGGGGACGGGCTGCCGGGTGACCAACTCGACCCGGGGGGACGCGTCGTAGTTGTCCGACGGCAGGATTCGCGTGTTGACCTGGGCGCCGTTGTTGTCGGTGTCGCGCACGACCGTGCCGGTCAGGTTGCCGACCTTCGCGTACCCGTTGGAGAGCACCTGGAGGCGCGTGCCACCGACACTGCCGGCGAAGTTCACGCGTCCGCCGACGACGAGGGCGCTCGGGCGGGCGTCGCCCGGTACGACGAACGAACCGGCCGTCGCCCCGGCGAGCTGGTAGTTGCCGAAGGTGAGGTCACCGCCGACGGCGAGGGTGCCCTCGTTCTCGTCGTTGACCACTGTGGCGTTGCCCTCGGTCATCACCCCGAAGCTCAGCGCCTCGGCGACCGGGTCCACCGGACCGATCGCCTCGTCGACCGCGGCCAGCACCGGGTTGGCCCGGGTGGGCGCGGTGGACGCCGGCAACAGACCGGTGACCGCCAGCAGCCCGCCGACGGCAAGCAGCGCCGTCGTCCGCGACCCGCGACTGCCCCACGCAAACATCCTCATCACGCCCCCGTTGCTCGATGTGCGAGCGAAGCGTAGCGAGGTAATTGTGACGAATGGAGTTATTTGTCCGAATTGCTGGAGCGATCAGCGCGGAGCGGCCAGCGGCGGTGTGGACGATCCGAAGGCGGTCAGGAACCGGTCGCGGAAGGAGTCCATCGGCCACACCGGCGCCTGCGGGCCGGGCCGCAGGCCGTCCTGCCAGCCCCACCCGGCGACCCGGTCCAGCACCTTCGGGTCCCGGGCGACGATGGTGATCGGCACGTCGCGGCTCGCGCCCTCGCCGGTCACCACCGGGGCGGGCTGGTGGTCGCCGAGGAAGACCAGCACCAGATCGTCGTCACCGTAGGTCTCGACGTAGGAGATCAGCGCCGACAGGGAGTAGGCGACGGCCTGCCGGTAGCCGGCCCGCACCCGACCGGTGTCCCGGTCGTCGGCGTCGCCGTCCTCCTTGGCGCCGGCGTCGCCGTGGTAGATCGAGCCGTCGCCCACCGCGTCCCAGCCGATCATGCGGGGCACGGCAGTCCAGGGGGAGTGGCTGGAGATCAGCGGGATCTCCGCCATGATCGGACGGTCCGCGTCGGCGCGGACCCGCCGCTGGAAGAACGACAGGGTGTACTGGTCGGGCATCGGCGCGTAGCTGAACTTCGGGCCACGGTAGCCGAGCGCCGCCGTGTCGTAGTAGCGGTCGTACGAGAAGAAGTCCTTCTCCGGCCAGGGCTGGGTCGCCGCGGGCAGCACGCCGACGGTCTGCCAGCCGGCCCGGCGGAACGCGCCGTTGAGCGTGAGCCGGTCACTGGCCAACAGGCTGCGGTGCCGTTGCTCGTTGTCCGTCCACAGACCCGACAGCAGGGTGTCGTGTGCCAACCAACTGCCGCCGCCGAACGTGGGGGAGGTGAGGAAGCCGCTGCGCGAGCCGTACCCGGCCGCGCGGAGCCGCTCGCTCCCGGCGTCCAGTACCGCGTTGACCTGCGGCGCCAACTCCGGATCCTCGACGGCGTCGCGCCCGTAGCTCTCCACGAAGGCGAGGACGACGTCCTTGCCGCGCAGCCCGGTCAGCAACTGCTCGCCCGGGGCGTCCTGGAACGGGTCGGTGTCGATCTGGGCGGTGAACCGGCTCCGGTCGTGCAGCCGCGCGTCCACCTGCTCGGCGTGCGCGCCCACCAGCGCGGTGGTGCCGGCGTCGGCCACCGGCACGCCCGGGACGATCCGCACCCCGGTGACGGCGCAGACCACCCAGGCGACCGTCAGCACGGCCACCGCCCGGGTCGCCGTCCGCTCGTGGTCGACCAGCAGCGACGCCAGTCGCCGTAGCGCCACGGTCACCACGACCAGCAGCAGGACGACCAGCAGCACGACGCCGACCACCGCGGCGACCGCGCCCGTCCGCCCCGCCGAGTCCCGGACGAAACCGAACGCGTCGTCCAGCAGCAGCCAGTCCAGCACCAGGTCGAACGGCCGGTCGAGGGCCGTGCGGAACCCCAGGTCGGCGAGCCTGACGATGGCCAGCAGGCCGAGCAGCGGCCCGACCACGGCCACCAGCACCCGCCGTGGGCGTGGTGGCAACGCCAGCAGCAGCGCCGCGACCAGCAGACCCTCCAACGGGATGCGCACCAACGCGCCCGGGGTCAGCTCGCCGAGCCGGTCCGGGCCGACCAGGACGGCGTACACCAGCAGGACCGCCAGCGCCGTGCCCGCCCACCGCAACGCCTGCCGCGCCGGGCCGCCCGACACGGACGACACCACGGGAGTACGACCACCGTCGTCACCGGTCGACGCCGAGCGCCCGCGCAGCCGGTCGGCCAGCCGGCGTCGCCGAGGTGCAAGGGTCATCGGGGCCTCCAGTCCGAGTGGACCGTACCGCCCGAGCGCGCCAGCAGCGCCGGCCTGGGCACCCGAAGGTTCGAAGCGGGCACCGGCAGCAGCGGGTGGGCCCGTCGGGGCGCCGGACGGCGACGCCACAACCAGGCCACGTCCCGGCCGAACGACTCGACCAGCAGCCCCAACGCCGTCACCAGCACCACAGTCGTCCACGGGTCCGGAAGCACCCGCGCGGCGGCCACCGTCAACAGCACCCCCTGCGCGGCGGCCACCACCTTGCGCCAGAAGCGCGGCGGCAGCGTTCCCCGCAGCCAGGGCAGCACCGCGCTCGCCGCGACGAAGACGTACCGCATCGCGCCGATGGCCAACACCCAGTTGCCGGCCGCCGGGGCCACGTACACGCTGAGGACCAGGATGAGGAACGCGTCGACCTCCATGTCGAAGCGGGCCCCCAGGGCGCTGGCCGTGCCGGTGCGCCGGGCGACCTGGCCGTCCACCGCGTCCAGCGCCAGGGCTACCGCGCTCAGCGCGACCAGCAGACCCACCGGCGTCGGGCGCTCGAACGAGTCCACCACCAGCGCGGTGATCGCGCCGACCAGGATTCCCCGGGCCAACGTCACCCGGTCGGCGGGGCCGAGGCGGGACGCGCCAGACAGGTAGAGCCCCCGGCTCAACGTGAGGCAGGTGACCGCCGCGTAGCCGGCGCCGGCCAACCAGCCCGCCGTGCCCAGACCCACGGTGGGGACCAGCGCCGCCAGCACGACGAGCTGTGCAGTAAGCCCGATCACCGGACCGCTTCGAACTGTGGGCACCGTACCTCCGTGTTTATGATCGACGACCCCGACAGGGAACACGGAAATCAGGGCCGTTCGGTTCGACCGGGACAAAAGGTGAGGTGTGCGAGGGTGATCCGCGAGGCGTACGCCTGCTGGGTGCGCGAGCCCGGCGCGGCGGAGATCCGGCCGGTGTCGCTGCCCGTTCCGGGCCCCGACGAGGTGCTGGTCCGGGCGCGCTACTCCGGGGTCAGCCGAGGCACCGAGACGCTGGTGTTCGCCGGCCGGGTGCCCCCCGACCAGTACGCGGCGATGCGCGCTCCGTTCCAGGAGGGTGACTTCCCCGGCCCGGTGAAGTACGGCTACCTCAGCGTCGGGGTGGTCGAAGAGGGCCCGCCGGAGCTGCTCGGGCGTACAGTGTTCTGCCTGCACCCCCACCAGAGCGCGTACGTCGTGCCGGCGACCGCCGTCGTGCCGGTGCCGGACGACGTGCCTCCCGCCCGTGCCGTGCTCGCCGGCACGGTGGAGACCGCCGTGAACGCCCTGTGGGACGCCGCGCCCCTGCTCGGCGACCGGGTCAGCGTGATCGGCGCGGGCATGGTGGGCTGCTGCGTCGCGGCGCTGGTGGCGCGGTTCCCCGGTGTGGACGTCGAGCTGGTCGACACCGACGCCCGCCGGGCCGGGGTGGCCGGAGCGCTCGGCGTCCGATTTGCGCGACCCGCCGACGCGACCGGCGACCGGGACCTGGTCGTGCACGCCAGCGCCACGTCCGCCGGCCTGCAACAGGCGCTGGACCTGCTCGCGCCCGAGGGCACGGTGATCGAACTGAGCTGGTACGGCGACCGCCAGGTGCAGGTGTCCCTCGGTGGGGCGTTCCACTCTGGACGGCTGACCGTGCGCAGCAGCCAGGTCGGCATGGTCGCGCCCGCGCGGCGTGGCCGCCGCAGCTACACCGACCGGTTGGCGCTGGCCCTGGACCTGCTGGACGACCCGGCGTTCGACGCGCTGATCACCGGCGCGTCCCGGTTCACGGAGCTGCCCGACGTACTCGCCCGACTGAGCACGGGCGACCTGCCCGCGCTCTGCCACCTCATCACCTACGACGACGGGGAGTGACCGTGTTCAGCGTGACCGTTCGGGATCACATGATGATCGCCCACAGTTTCCGGGGCGAGGTGTTCGGCCCGGCCCAGCGCCTGCACGGCGCGACGTTCGTGGTGGACGCGACGTTCCGCAGGCCCGACCTGGACGACGACGGCATCGTCGTGGACATCGGCCTCGCCACCGAGCAGCTGCGGGCCGTGGTCGGGGAGCTGTCGTACCGCAACCTGGACGACGAGCCCGCGTTCGCCGGGATGAACACCACGACCGAGGTGCTGGCCCGTACCGTCGCCGACCGCCTGGCCGAGCGGGTGCACGCCGGCGAGCTGGGCGCCGGTGCCCGTGAGCTGGCCGGCATCACCGTCACCCTGCACGAGTCACACGTCGCCTGGGCCAGCTACGAGCGGTCGCTGTGACCGACGCGGGCCGGTCGACGCCGGCCCACGCCGCCGTCGGGATCGACGGCCCGCGTCCACGTACGGTGCACGTCGTCCTACCCGGCGACATCGACGACCCGGGCGCGCCCAGCGGCGGCAACACGTACGACCGGAGGGTCTGCTCCGGGCTCGGCGAGCGCGGATGGCTGGTGCACGAGCACCAGGTGCCCGGCGCCTGGCCGCATCCCGACCCCGGGGCGTGTGCCGCGCTGGCCCGGCTGCTCGCCGCCGCGCCGGACGACGCCGTGGTGCTCGTCGACGGCCTGGTCGCCTCGGCCGTGCCGGACCTGCTCGCCCCGCACGCGACACGGCTGCGCCTCGTCCTGCTGGTGCACATGCCGCTCGACGACGAGGCCGAGGGCCGGGCGCTGGCCACCGCTCGGGCCGTCGTCACCACCAGCGCGTGGACGCGCCGTCGCCTGCTGGCCCGCCACCGGTTGCCGGCCGACTGCGTCCACGTCGCGCCGCCCGGGGTGACGCCCGCACCACCGGCGCCTCCCGGCAGCGCAGCCGGTGACCGGCTGCTCTGCGTCGCCGCGGTCACCCGCCACAAGGGCCACGACGTGCTGGTCGACGCCCTGTGTGTGCTGGCCGAGACGCCCTGGACGTTGGTCTGCGCCGGCACGCTCACCCGGGAACCCGAGCTGGTGCACCGACTGCGCGACCGGCTCGCCGGCGCCGGCCTGTCGGAACGGGTCCGGATGGCCGGCCCGCTGACCGGCCCGGCGCTCGACGCCGCGTACGCCGCCACCGACCTGCTGGTCCTGCCGTCGCGGGGCGAGACGTACGGGATGGTCGTCACCGAGGCCCTCGCGCGTGGCGTGCCGGTGCTGGGCACCGAGGTCGGGGGTCTGCCGGAGGCGCTCGGCAGTAGTCCCGACGGCGTCGTGCCCGGTCTGCTGGTCCCGCCGGACGACCCGGCCGCCCTGGCCGGCGCGCTGAGTCGGTGGCTGGGCGACGACGAGCTGCGATCCCGGCTGCGCCGCGCCGCGCTCGCCCGCCGTGACACCCTGACCGACTGGCCGACGACGACCGCGCGGCTGGCCGCCGTGCTCGAGGAGGTGACGGGGTGACCGTCGAGGAGACCCTGCCGTTCGCCGACTGGCTGCGTCTGCGCGAACCGGCCGACGCGGCGGCCCGCGCCGAGGACCTGGTGGACGCCGTCCGGCCCCGGCTGAGCTGCCACGACCCGATCCTGATCCACGACCTGGGCAGCGGCACCGGCTCGATGAGCCGCTGGCTCGCCGCCCGGCTGAGCGGACCGCAGCACTGGGTGCTGCACGACCGGGACGCCGACCTGCTGGCCCGTGCCGCCGACGGTATGGCCGGGCTGACCGCCGCCGACGGAGCGCCGGTCACCGTCGACACCCGCTGCGGCGACCTGACCCGGCTGAGCGCCGCCGACCTGTCCGACGGCGCGCTGGTCACCGCGTCCGCGCTGCTGGACATGTTGACCGCCGAGGAGGTCGAACGGGTGGTCGCGGCCTGCGTCGACGCCGGCCGCCCCGCCCTGTTCGCGGTGTCGGTGACCGGTCGGGTCCGGCTCACCCCGGCCGACCCGTTCGACGCCGCCGTCGAGGAGGCGTTCAACGAGCACCAGCGGCGTACCGTCGACGGCCGCCGGTTACTCGGCCCGGACGCCGCCGCCGTCACCGCCGCCGCGTTCGCCCGGCGGGGCGTACCCGTGCGGGAGCGACCCAGCCCGTGGCGGCTCGGCCCCCGCCAGGCCGACCTGGCCGCCGAGTGGTTCCGGGGCTGGCTGGGCGCGGCGTGCGAGCAACGCCCCGAACTGGCCGGCCCGGCCCGCGCGTACGCCGATCGTCGACTGGCCGAGGCGGCCGCCGGCGGGCTGGGCGTACTGGTCGAACACCTGGACCTTCTGGCGGGTGGATGAACCATCGACACCCTGGGTACGTGCACTAGAGGGAGTGGACGATCTTCAGGGAGGACCGGCGTCGATGGTGTGGGCCTGGGCACGAGTGGTCGGCGGGGCGGGCCTGCTCGCCGTCCTGCTGTGGCAGGTGGGCGGCGGCGCGTTCCTCGCCGGCGTACGGCTGATCGACGCGCCAGCGCTGGCCGCGGCCCTGCTCATCGGCGTGCTCACCACCGTCTGCGCGGCCTGGCGGTGGAGCCTCGTCGCCGGTGGACTCGGCGTGCGGCTGCCGCTGGCGACCGCGGTGGCGCACTGCTACCGGGCGGTGTTCCTCAACGCCACACTGCCCGGCGGTGTGCTCGGGGACGTCCACCGGGCGGTGCGTCACGGCCGCGACGCCGGCGACGTCAGCCGGGGCATCCGGGCAGTGGTCTGGGAGCGTACCGCCGGTCAGGTTGTCCTGGTGGGTGTCGCCCTGGTGGTGCTCGCGGCATTCCCGTCCCCGGTGCGGCAGTACCTGCCGGCCGCCGCCGCCCTGCTGGCCGTGGCCGGCCTGGCCGTCGTGCTGCTGGCGCGCCTCCTGCCCGGCACCGGCCGGTCCCGGTGGGCACGCGGCGTACGCACCGCCGTCGCCGACGTGCGGGCCGGGCTGCTGGCCCGGCGGACCTGGCTGGGCGTGCTGGTCGCCTCCGCCGTGATGGTCGCCGGTCACCTGGCGACCTTCCTGGTGGCGGCACGGACCGCCGGGTCGGACGCTCCACTGGCACGGCTGCTGCCACTGACCCTGCTCGCCCTGCTGGCGATGGGTCTGCCCCTGAACGTCGCGGGTTTCGGTCCCCGCGAGGGCGTGGCCGCCTGGGTGTTCGGCGCGGCCGGCCTCAGCGCGGCCGAGGGCGTCGCCACCGCCACCGTCTACGGCGCCCTCGTGCTGGTGGCCAGCCTGCCCGGCGCGGCCGTGCTGCTCGCCCGGCGAGCCCGCAATCCCACCACCGCTCGGGAAGCCGCCTTGCGCGGTGACTGTTGAGTCAGTGGTGAGACGGTACGCGTCGCCGTTCGAGGACGGCGCCGGACAAAGGAGCCCCATGCCCGAAGCACTGCCCGTCGCCACGGTCCGTACGCAGGTCACGGTGCCCCTGGCGTTCCCCGACGGCTACAGCACCACCGTCCGGGTCTTCACGTTCAAGGGGCTGGTGGACGGTCGGGAACACCTCGCCCTCGGTCTGGGTGACTGGGCCGGCGCGCTGGACCGGCTCGCCGACGGTGGTGAGCCGCCGCTGGTCCGCCCGCACAGCGAGTGCCTGACCGGGGACGTGTTCGGCAGTCAACGCTGCGACTGCGGACCGCAGTTGCGCGAGGCGGTCCAGCGCATCACCGAGACCGGCGGCTTCCTGCTCTACCTGCGGCAGGAGGGCCGCGGCATCGGCCTGTACGCCAAGCTCGACGCGTACGCCCTGCAGGACGCCGGACTGGACACCTACCAGGCCAACGTGGCGCTGGGCCGGGGCGAGGACGAGCGCGACTACAGCGCCGCCGCGCAGATGCTGGCCACCCTGGGCGTGCCGCGCGTACGTCTGCTCAGCAGCAACCCGGACAAGGCCGAGCAGTTGACCCGGTTGGGCGTGGACGTCGTCGAACGCGTACCCACAAGCGTCTTCCTCTCCCCGGCGAACGCCGAGTACCTCGCGGCGAAGGCCGCCAAGGCGGCGGAGACCGAGGCGGCGGAGGCGCAGGCGGAGCGTACCCCCGACCGGCCCGTCTCCCGGTGAGCTGCCCAACGGCGTCGCCGCGGCCGTACGTGCTGCTGAGCTGCGCCACCTCCATCGACGGGTACATCGACGACGCCTCCGACCAGCGCCTGCTGCTGTCGAACGACGACGATCTCGACCGCGTCGACGCGGTCCGGGCGGACTGTGACGCGATCCTGGTCGGCGCCGCCACCGTCCGCCGCGACGACCCGCGCCTGCTGGTGCGGTCCGCGTCGCGGCGGACCGAACGGTTGGCGCGCGGCCGGCCCGCCTCGCCCACGAAGGTGACGCTGACCGCGCGCGGGGACCTCGACCCGACCGCCCGGTTCTTCACCGCCGGCGACTCCACCCGGCTCGTCTACTGTGCCAGCGGCGCGCTGGACAAGACCCGGGAACGGGTCGGCGCGCTGGCCACCGTGGTCGACGGGGGAGAGCCTGTCGACCTCGGATGGATCCTCGCCGACCTGGCGGCGCGGGGGGTGCGCCGCCTGATGGTCGAAGGTGGTGGAACGGTGCACGCCCAGTTCCTCACCGCAGGCCTCGCCGACGAGCTGCACCTGGTCGTCGCCCCGTTCTTCGTCGGCGACCGCCGGGCGCCCCGCTTCGTCGGCGAGGGGACCTTCCCCTGGCACCCGGGCCGCCGCGCCCGACTGGCCGAGGCCCGCCCGATCGGCGACGTGGTGCTGCTGCGTTACGCGCTCTCCGACCGCTGCCCCGACGACTGACGACGACGTCGCAGCGCGTACGCGAGTGCACTGAGCAGGAACAGTGCCGCGCTGAGCGCCAGCCAGCGCAGCAGGTACGGCCGTTGGGTCTGGCCGGTGGCCGCCTCGTGGGTCGTCTCGCCCCAGCGCAGGATGCCCGGGGCGTAGACCACGAACAGCAGCGCCGTACCGAGCGCCGGCACCCGCAGGTGGTTGAGCAGGGCGACCCGGCCGCGTACCACCGCGCGCAGCACGCGGTCGACGCTCGCGTACACCGGAAACAGCACCAGGTCGTGGGCGATGACCGCGCCGACGAACCAGAGCAGCATCCGGCCGAACGTCGCCTCCTGGGCGAGCCGCAGCGCCACCCAGCCGGCGAGGACGATGACCGCCGTCACCAGGACGAGGTACCAGGGCGCGGCGCCGTAGGCGGCCCGCAGTCGCGCGGTCCGCCCGGCCGGCCCCTGCGTCGGCCTGACCCGCTCACCCATCGGTCCGCCCCCGGAAGTCGATCTCGGCGACCCACTTGGTGCAGTGCACGCCCGGCAGGGCGGGCACGATGATCCGGGCCGGGTAGCCGTGGTCGGGTGCGAGGTCGACGCCGTTGACCCGCAGGGCCAGCAGCGAATCAGGATCGAGCACCTGGTTGGCCGCGAGCACAGCGGTGCGGAACAGCCCGGCCTGCTCCAGCGACGAGACCCGTGCCGAGGCCGGGTCGGGCACCCCGGCGAGGGCGGCCAGGTCCCGAAGACGGACGCCGGTCCAGGTCTGCCGGGTCGACCAGCCCTCGACGCAGGCGATGGGCAGCGCGGCGGTGTGCTGTGCCAGGGCCAACAGGGCCAGCCGGTCCAGGCTCACGCTCCGGCCGCCACCGCGCAGCGTCAGCCGCCAGCTCGCGTCGGTCTGCTCGGGGCGTACGCCGGCGGCGGCGACGGTGCGGTTGACCGGGAAGCCGTTCGGCCCGGTGCCGGGCTGTCGCCCCCGGGGCAGCAGCAGCGCCGTGCGCCGCAGCGGGCCGTCCAGGCTCTGCCCGATGGTCAGAACCGCCAACAGCAGCGCCCCACCGCCCACCAGGCCCAGCGCTCCGCGCCGGCTCACGGTCGCCGGGCCGGGGTCGGCGGCGACCAGGCCGTCCGGGTCGGGCGGCTCGGGTCGCGTCGCGGCACGTGGGGTGCGCAGCTCCGCGCCCAGCGGACGGGACCGCAGCGCGGTCACCAACCGGGGGAACTTGATGATCACGTGAGCCACGAAGGCCGCCGTGAAGATCCAGGCACCGAAGTAGTGGGCGGTGTAGAAGTCGAAGCCGAACACGTACGAGTACTGGATGTTGAGCAGGCCGGTGGCGATCTGGAACAGGATCCCGCCGACCAGCAGCAGCAGGGTCAGCCTCTCCAGCACCTGCGCCAGGGAGCGGGCCGGCGGCCAGTCGAACAGCTTCGGCAGCACCGACCACAGTTTGCCCAGCACCACCGGGACGAGCACGATTCCGAGCGTCACGTGCAGCCCCTGCGTGAGGCGGAACAGCCAGGACGGCCGGGTCGGCCAGTCGAAGACCGGCAGCCGCAGCCACCCCACGCCCTGTGGGAACGCCTGGTCGAACCCGGGGCCGTAGGCGGCATAGTCGAGCAGCCCGGTGATGATCACCAGTGGTAGCGCCACCAGCAGCGCCGAGCCGTAGACGGCGGTGAGCCAGGGACCGCGCAACGGACTGCGCCAGGCACGCTCCGCCGCGTCCACACCGGGTGGGCGGTGCCGGGCCAGCCCTCGCCACAGCCGGCGCGGTGCGCCATAGCCGTCCACGTCCGACGCCCGGTCCCCGTCGACGCGCGGGCCGGATCTGCCTACGGGCACTCGCTGCTCCCTCCTCGTGCACTGTCGGCAGGTTAGACGGCAGACGTACGACGGGTCCGGGTTTACTCCATTACCGAACGCTTACCGCGCCGCAGCCGCCCGCCGAGCTGTTGCGAACTCCTTACGGCTCCGCCGAACCGGCCCGCCGGGCATCCGGACGGCCCTACCGTGGCCGACATGCGCGTACTGGTCACCGGCGCGGCCGGGTTCATCGGGTCGCAGGTCGTCGACCTGCTCGTCGAGCAGGGCCACGAGGTGGTGGCGCTGGACGCGCTGCTGCCCCAGGCGCACGGCGGGGAACTGCCCACCTGGTCCCGCGGGCACCAGGTGGTCCACGGCGACGTCCGCGACGGCGCCCTGCTGGACCGGCTGCTGTCAGGTGTGGACGCGGTCTGCCACCAGGCGGCGATGGTCGGTCACGGCCTCGACCCCTCGGACGCCCCCGACTACGTCACGCACAACGACTACGGCACGGCGGTTCTGCTGGCCGCGCTGCACCGGGCGGGGATCGGCCGTCTGGTGCTGGCCAGCTCCATGGTGGTGTACGGCGAAGGGCGCTACGCCTGCCCCGAGCACGCCACGGTGCGGCCCGCGCCACGGCGACCCGAGGATGTGGAGGCCGGCCGGTACGACCCGACCTGTCCCCACTGCGACCGAGGGCTTCTCCCGGTGCTCGTACCCGAGGACGCGCCGCTGGAGCCCCGCAGCACGTACGCCGCCAGCAAGCTCGCGCAGGAACACCTGGCCGCCGCCTGGGCCCGGCAGACCGGCGGGACGGTGTGGGCGCTGCGGTACCACAACGTCTACGGCCCCCGGATGCCCCGCGACACCCCGTACGCCGGAGTGGCGTCGATCTTCCGGTCGGCGCTGGCGGCCGGCGTGGCCCCTCGCGTGTTGGAGGACGGCCGGCAGCGGCGGGACTTCGTGCACGTCACCGACGTGGCGCGGGCGAACCTGCTGGCGCTCACCAACGGCCTGCCGCCGGCCACCCTGATGCCGGTGAACGTCTGCTCGGGGGAGCCGCACACCGTCGGAGAACTCGCGGTCGCCCTGGCCGACGCGATGGGCGGGCCGACCCCGCAGGTCGTGGGCGGGGCTCGCGCGGCCGACGTACGGCACGTGGTCGCCGACCCGCGCCGGGCCACGGAGATGCTCGGCTACACCGCCCGGGTCGGCTTCGCCGAAGGCGTGGCCGGCTTTGCCACCGATCCGCTACGCGAACCAGCCGCCGTAGCAGGCTGACACCCGCCCCCGCACGCCCTGCCGCCCCGGCCTGTTGCCCGCCGTCCCCTGTTGCCTGTTGGCCGCGGCCCAGTTGCTGATGTCCGTCGGCCATCACTCGGTCGCGCGCCACCGGCCCCGAACGTGCCGTGTCCAGCCATACCGGACCGACGTAAGCCGCCGCCGGCTCGTGGCCGCCGCCGATAGTGGTGCGCCCAGCGAGGCGGCACCAACAATGAGCGTGATGCCTGTGAGGCATCAATATGCCTCACAGGCATCACGCTCAACGGAGTGGCAGGGGCCAGCGGCTGTCCGCATTGGCCGTGCCCTGGCCCTGCCCACATGACCGCCGCTCTTCGCGCCTGCGCTCTCGCGCTGCCCGTGCCGTCCGTGCGTTGCCCCGGGCCCGTGCGTCGGTTCTAGGAGACCGTCCAGACCAGGTGGTTGACGGCCAGCGCGGTGAGCGCCTGCGCGGCCAGCCACCAGCGCCGCGAAGTTGCCGGCAGGTGGGCCGTGGACACCAGCAGCCAGACGACGAACGGCAGCCAGATCCGCTCCACCTCCGCCTTGCTCAGCCCGGACAGGTCCGCGCCGAGCACCGCCACCAGGGCCGCCAGCGGTAGCAGCACCGTGGGCCCGGCTGCGCGTACCGCTGCTGCCGCAGGCAAGCCCAGCCGACCGCCGGCCCGCCAGCCGGGCGCGGCCGTCAGCGCGCGGCGCAGCGCCGGCCCCAGGACCGGGCCGGCGCTGAGCAGCAGCGCGGCCAGGTTGGCCCACACCCAGTAGGCGTAGGGGCGGTCGGCGGCCCAGCCCTGGTAGTACCGCTGGACGACGAGGTGGTAGCCGTCCCACCAGGAAAAACCTGCGGCGACGAACACCGCCGTGACGGCCGCGACACCGATGGCGGCGGCGAGCAGCGCGCTCAGACGGTGGGTACGGCGCAGCGCCACCACGGTCAGCGCGAGCACACCGACGAGGAGGAATCCGTACGACAGGTGCAGCGCGAAACCGAGCACCGCGCCACCGGCCAGCGCGGCGACGCGGCCACGGACGGCCAGCAGTGCCAGGCCGGCCGCGACCACGGCGGCGAAGATGCCGTCGGCCGAGGCGCCCACCCAGACCGCCCCGGGCAGCAGCACGAGGAACGGGATCACCGCGCGGGCCGCGTCGGGCGCGCCGAGCGCGCGCAGGGTGACCGGCACCGAGACCGCGATCGTGGCGCCGAGCAGTACGCAGGCCAGCGCGGCGGCCGTGCCTGCGCCCAGACCGACGCGGTCCAACCAGACGAAGACGAGCAACGCGCCCGGCGGGTGACCGGCGGTGTGGGTGGACCACGAGTCGGGTTGGAAGTCCACGATCCGGCTGGTGAAATCGGCCAGCATCGCCGGGATGTCGGTCACCCCGGGGACCTCGTGCAGGTACTCGGCCTGCGGGGTGAGCCGCCGGGTCAGCCCCGCCGACCAGCCGTCCACCAGTGCCAACGACAGCGTCCAGGCCACCGCCGCCAGCCACGCGGCAGCCAACAGGGCACCCCAACGGGCCGTGCGGGCCCACCGCGCGCCCCACCCCACCACCACGACCGCCACCACCAGCGCCGCCGGGCTGCCCCAGCCGACGTGTGGCCGCCACGTCGCGTACAGCGGAGCGGCGTCCGCGTGCAGCCCGGCGTCGTGCGCGTTGAGCAGGGCTCCCACCAGCACGGCGACGCCGAGCAGCGCCGCTTCGATGCCCAGGACCAGGAGGTCCCCGGCGTGGCGGCGAGGTGGGGTCCGCCCGGGGGCGGCGGCGAGAGCGGTGGTCAAGGCCATGACCAACGGACGGTACGGCGGCAGCCCGTCCTCGCGCTCGCCAATCGGCGGCCTGTCACCGGACGGTAAGAAATGCCCGGGTGGTAAGGGTTCGGTAAGCACATTCGGCCTCCGCCGCGAAGGTGCCGTCCTAGCGTCGGCGGTATGCCGACTGAGATCGACGTGGTGCTGCCGTGCCTGGACGAGGCAGCTGCCCTGCCGGGCGTGCTCACCGCGCTGCCGCCCGGCTACCGGGCAATCGTGGTGGACAACGGCTCGCGGGACGGCTCGCCCGAGGTGGCCGTCCGGCACGGCGCCCGGGTGGTGCACGAACCGCGGCGCGGCTACGGCGCGGCGGTGCACGCCGGTCTGGAGGCCGCCGACGCGGAGGTGGTGTGCGTCCTCGACGCCGACGGGTCGTTCGATCCCGCCGAGCTGCCGGCCCTGGTCGCGCCGGTGTCCGCCGGTACGGCCGACCTCAGCGTGGGCCGGCGTCGACCGGTCGGGGCGGGGGTGTGGCCGTGGCACGCCCGCGCCGGCACGGCGCTGGTCGCCGCGCTGCTGCGCCGTCGGGGCGTACCGCTGCGGGACCTCAGCCCCATCCGGGTGGCCCGCCGCCAGGCGCTGCTCGACCTCGGCGTCACCGACCGGGCTTTCGGCTACCCCCTCGAACTGCTGATCCGCGCCGCCGCCGCCGGCTGGCGCATCCACGAGATGGACGTCACCTACGCGCCCCGGGCCGCCGGCACCCGGTCCAAGGTGTCCGGTTCGGTGCGAGGCACCCTGCGCGCCACCCGTGACTTCGCCGGCGTGCTGCGGACCGTGGACGGCCCCCGGTGACCGTTCTGCTGGTGGTCGCCAAGGCGCCGGTCGCCGGGGCGGTGAAGACGCGGCTCTGCCCACCTGTCACGCCCGCCCAGGCGGCCCGGATCGCCGCCGCCGCGCTGCGCGACACCCTCGACGCCGTCCGCGCCACCCCCGGCGTCACTCCCGTCCTGGCCTGGTCGGGTCGTCTGGCCGAAGCCGAGGACGCCGACGCGTTGACCGCCGCGCTGGCCGGCTGGTCGGTGCTGGACCAGCGCGGCGTCGGGCTCGGCGACCGGCTCGCCAACGCGTACGCGGAGGTCGCGGCGGCGTACCCCGGGCAGCCGGTCGTGCAGATCGGCATGGACACCCCGCAGGTGACACCGGCCCGGCTGGCGGCGGCGGTGGCGGGGCTGCGCGCCGCCGACGCGGTGCTCGGCCGGGCGCACGACGGAGGCTGGTGGTCGTTGGGACTGCGCGACCCGAGGCACGCCCGGGTGTTGCGCGACGTGTCCATGTCGACCCCGAACACCGGTCACGACACGTGGGCGGCCCTCACGGGACACGGTCTGCGTACCGCGCCGTTGCCGGTGCTGCGCGACGTCGACGAGTGGCCGGACGCCCTCGCGGTGGCCGTCGAGGTGCCCGAGGGGCGCTTCGCCCGACAGGTCGCGGCGGTCCGCCTCACCCTGCTGCCGGAGGGCCGGCGGTGAACCCCGTCGACACCGCCCCGGTGGACGTCGCGCCGCCCGTACGGTCGCCGTCCGCGCCGCCGACGGCGACCCGAGGGTACGACGAATCGCCGGCGGATCCCTTCGCCACCGCGCTCGCCACCGACCGTCTCACGTCGCGACGGTGGCTGGTGCACGGCGATGGTGTCCGCAGCCGACTTCCCGTGGACCGCTGGCACGGCGCGGCCGAACCGGCGGTCGCCGGTCTCGTCGCCCGCTGTGGCGGCCCGACGCTCGACCTGGGGTGCGGGCCGGGGCGGCTCACCGTCGCGCTCACCCGGGCCGGTCTGACCGCCGTCGGTGTCGACGTCTCCGCGACGGCGGTGCGACTCACGCGCGCCCGTGGCGCGGTGGCGGTGCACGGCGACCTGTTCGGACCGCTGCCGGCCGAGGGCCGGTGGGCACACGTGGTGCTGATCGACGGGAACATCGGCATCGGCGGCGAGCCGGTCGCGCTGCTGCGCCGCTGCCGGGAGCTGCTCGCACCGGGTGGCACGGTCCTGGTCGAGCTGGAGCCGCCCGGCGCGGGCTTGTGGCAGGGCCAGGCCCGGGTGGCCGCCGAGCAGGGGGCCGGACGGGTGCTGCTCGGTCCCGCGTTCCGCTGGGCCCGGCTGGACGCGCACGCGGTGCACCCGGTCGCCGACGCCGCCGCGATGGTGGTGCGGGACGTCTTCCGGCAGGGGCGGCGTTGGTTCGGCGAGCTGCGGGCGAGCCGCTGAGGGCACGGGCGTCAGGCCGTTGGCAGGCGTACCACGAATCGGCAGCCACCGACGACGTTCTGCACGTCCACCCGGCCGCCGTGCGCCTCGACCAGCCCGCGCACGATCGCCAGCCCCAGTCCGCCGGAGCCCTCCCCACCGGCGCGCGGCGTCCGGGCCGGCTCGCCCCGGAACGCCACGTCGAACAGTCGGGGCAGGTCGTCCTCGGGGATGCCGCCGCAGGTGTCCGCGACCGCCAGCCAGGCGGCGTCGCGTTCACACCCGGCGTCCACCCGCACCGTGCCGTCGCTCGGCGTGTAGTGCACGGCGTTGAGCAGCAGGTTTCCCACCACCCGGGCCAGTTCGGGTTCGCTGGCCAGCACCGTGGGCCAACCCGACTCGGCGGCCACCAGGCGGATGCGGCGGGCCTTCGCCAGCGGCGCGGTGCCGGCCAACGCGTCGGAGACCACCTCGCCGAGCGGCACCGCCGACAGGGTCAGGCGCAGCGCCCCGGCGTTGATCCGGGACAGCTCGAACAGGTCGTCGACGAGGCGGGTCATCCGGTCGGTCTGCACTCGGATGCGCCGGTGGTACTCCGCGACCGTCGCCGGGTCGTCGACCACCCGGTCCTCCAGCGCCTCGGCCATCGCGCGCAGGCCGGCCAGCGGTGTGCGCAGGTCGTGCGACACCCAGGCCACCAGGTCCCGGCGGCCCTTCTCGACCCGGCGTTCCCGCTCGCGGGCCTGGGCCGCCCACACCGCGGCCGCCGCCAGCCGACGCCCGAAGTACCAGCCCACCCCCAGGCTCACGACCGCCGCCGCGGCGACCGTGAGCAGGACGACCTGGAGGTCGTGGGGGGACAGGAACATCGCCTGGGCGACGACCACCACCCCCGCCACCACGGCGACCACGGTGATGGTGAGCAGGACGCACACGTGCACGGTGATCGACCGGTGTCGTAGCAGCCGCAGGGTCAGCGCGCCGAGCAGGCCCACGCCGAGCGCGGCCGCGAGCGCCGCCGCGAAGATCAGCGCCAGGTCACGCATCGGTCGGCTCGTACCGGTAGCCGACGCCCCAGACCGTGACGATCCGTCGCGGCTCGGCCGGGTCGTCCTCGATTTTCTCCCGCAGTCGCCGGACGTGCACCGTCACCGTGGACTGGTCGCCGAAGTTCCAGCCCCACACGCGTTCCAGCAGCTCGGCGCGCTTGAACGCCCGCGTCGGATGCCGCATCAGGTGCGTCAGCAGGTCGAACTCGCGCAGCGTCAGGGCCAGCTCCCTGCCGTGCAGCCGGGCGATCCGCGGCCCGGTGTCCACCTCCAACCCCGCGTCGGTGAGCAGCTCGGCCGCCGGCGCGGCCGGCTCGCCGACCCGGCGCAGCACCGAACCGACCCGCAGCACCAGCTCGCGCGGCGAGAACGGCTTGCCCAGGTAGTCGTCGGCGCCCAGTTGCAGCCCGAGCACGCGGTCCGCCTCGTCGCCGCGGGCGGTCAGCATGATGATGGGTACGCCGTCCGGCCGCTCCCGCAGTCGCCGACACACCTGCAACCCGTCCAGCCCCGGAAGCATCAGGTCCAGGACGACCAGGTGCGGCGGCCGGTCCTGGACGGCCTCGAGCGCGGCCAGACCGTCACCGACGTGGCTCACCTCGTACCCGGCGTGTTCCAGGTAGCGGCAGACCACGTCACTGACGGTCCGGTCGTCGTCGACCACGAGCACCCGCTGCGCCACCGGCCACCTCCCCGCAGCCAGCCTAGCCAGCACGGATGCGAACGGCGATTGCCCAGATCTTGCGGTTTGCTTACCGCCGAGGCCGGGGTTCGACGGCGCTCAACCCTTGGTGTTGCCACCCTTGTTGGTGATGCTCGCCGTCGTGCAGTTGCTCCAGCTCAGGTTTGTGCCGCTGCCCTTGCCGCCCCAGCGGATCAGCTTTATCGACTTGCCCGAGTAGGCGGTCCCGTACCTGTTGTTCTTGAAGGTGCTTCCCCGACTGCACACCTTCTCGCCCTTTGCCGGGTCGCTCCACTCGCTGAAGACGGCGTAGGTGCCGGACTTGACGAAGGTGTTGCCGCTGACCGTGGTGTTGTTGCTGCCGTTGCGGATTCGTACCGGGTCACCCGTGATGGAGGAGAACGTGTTGCCGGTGATGCGGCTGCCCGTGGTGTTGACGAGGTAGATCCCGTGCATGTTCCCCTTGTTGCTCAGACGGGAGAAGACATTGTTCTTGATCACGATGCCGGACGAGTTCTTGACGTGGACGCCCGCGAAGCCCTTGGGCCCGCTGAGCCTGGTGAACGTGTTGCCGCTGATCGTGACCTTCGAGACGTTCGTGAGCAGAATCGCGTTCTGATGGTTGGAGAAGGTCCGGCCGCTGATGGTGAAGTTGCCTGGACCGCCGTTGATGCAGAGCTGGTAGTCGCCCGTGGGGCAGGTGACCTGCCCGGGGTATGTCGGGGCGGCCGCCGCCGTGCCAGCCACCAGGGTGCTGGCTGTCGCGGCGAGGGTCAGTGCGACGAGTAGACGCTTCAGCACGAGATCCGTCCTCGATGTGGGGAGCGGGTGCGATCGTCGCGTGTCTTGCTCGTGCCGGCGCGATCGCTGGACACCGCTCAGTTTTTGCGAGCCCGATCGTCGCGACAACGGCGGCGCACGTTCGGGACCGTCCCGAACGTGACGGACGCCCGTCCACCCGCCACCGATCGCAGGCTGACCGACCGCTCAGGCCGCCGGCGTGGGCTGCGTACCATGCGGGGCTGGGTTTCCCGTGTCCCGGCGGAGGTAGCGGCAGATGGCAGGCCAGCACGAGGGTTTCGCCCTCGGTGTCGACCTCGGCACGTCCAACACGGTCGCCGTGCTGCGGTGGCCGGACGGCCGGACGCGTGCGTTGCTGATGGACGGTCAGCCGGTCAGCCCGTCCGCCGTGTACGCCGACCCGGACGGCACCCTGCACGTCGGGTGGGACGCCCGACGGCTGGCGCAGGCCGACCCGGCCCGGTTCGAGGCGAACCCGAAGCGACGGGTGGACGAGGCGGGCGTACGGCTGGGCGACCGCGTGTACCTTCCGGCGGAGCTGCTCGCCGCGGTGCTGGCCGCCGTCGGGCGGGCCGCCGTGGACACCGTCGGCTTCCTGCCTCCGGCCGTGCTGACGTGCCCGGCGGCGTGGGACGAGGCCCGTCGGCAGGTGCTCGCCGACGCGTTGCTGCGGGCGGGCTGGCCGCAGGCGGCCGAGCACACCCTCGCCGGGCCGACGCCGCCGGGCACCCGGCTGCTGCGCGAGCCGGTGGCCGCCGCCCGCTACTACGCGCAGGTGCTGCACCGGCCGGTGCCGGTCGGCGGCGCGCTGGCGGTTTTCGACTTCGGCGGTGGGACGCTCGACGTCGCGGTGCTGCGCAACGAGGGCGCCGACCCGTGGGGCGACTCGGGCTTCCGCGTGGTCGCCGACGGCGGGCTACCCGACCTGGGCGGTCTCGACCTGGACGCGGCGCTGGTGGGGCGGGTCGGCGAGCTGCTCGGCGAGCGGCACGCCCGACGGTGGGCCCGGCTGGTCCGGCCGGCGGACCCGGCGCAGCGCCGCGACCAGGTCCGGCTGTGGGACGAGGTACGCGGCGCGAAGGAGACGCTGTCCCGTTCGACGGTGGCCCCGGTCGCGGTGCCGGGGGTGGCCGAGGCGGTGCGGTTGACCCGGGAGGACGTCGAGCGGGTGCTCACGCCGCTGCTGCGTCGGGCGGTGGAGCGGGCCCGGGAGGTCATCGCCGCCGCCGGCCTACGCCCCGACCAGCTCGCCGGCCTGTTCCTGGTGGGCGGCTCGTCGCGGATTCCCCTGGTCGGGCGGATGCTGCACGCCGAGCTGGGCGTCGCCCCGACGGTCCTGGACCAGCCGGAACTGCCGGTCGCCGAGGGTGCGCTGACGGACCTTCCACTGCGCCGGGCGTTGCCGGCGTACGCGGGTCGGCAGGCCGCCGCGCCCGCACTACCCGTACCGCCCCCGGCCGGGCCACCCGCGCCGGCTGTCGCGGGCCCCTCCGCGCCGGCTGCGGCGACCGTGCCGTCGCAACCCGCGCCGACGGCGGGCGGTCCGGAATGGCCGCCGGCGACCGTGCCGGAGCCGCCGGCCCTCGCGAGCACCCCGGTCGGCACGCCGACACCCACCCCACCCGGCGGTACGACCTGGCGGCGGACCAGCTGGGTGGTGCTCGGCGCGGTGCTCGCCCTGGCCGGGGTGGCGACCGCGGCGACGCTCTACCTCCTCCGTGACCGCTACCCGGACCTGGAGTTCGGGCCGCTGCGCGAGGTGTCCAGGCCGTCCGCCGGTGTCGAGCGGCCGACCGACATGTGGACGGCGGTGCTCGGCGACCGGGCCTACCTCGGGTTCGGGCTTCCCGACGACCGGCTGGAGGTGGTGGCCGTCGACACCGGTACCGGCGACGAGCTGTGGCGCAGGCAGACCGACGTCACGTCCGACGACTGGGCCGGCCTGGTCGCCGTACCGGGGGCGGTCGCGGTCCTCGCCGACGCGCCTGGCGACAGCACCCCACGCGAACTGGCCGTCCTGGACGGTCGCTCGGGCGCGCAGCGCTGGCACCGGTCGGTCCGCGGCGACGACGACGTCTACTTCTCCGACGACACCGCCGTCCTGGTGGACCGGGCCGCCGGGCGGCTGGTCGGCCTGAAGCTGGCCGACGGCACCGACAGGTGGAGCAGGCCCAACCCGCGTGACGAGTACGGCGGTGTGCGTACCGTCGTCCGGCCGGTGGACACCGACGCGGCGGCGGGCGGGCCGGCCTTCCTCGACGGCGCTGCCCGCGACCCGTGGACGGGCAAGGGCCGGCGACTCGTGCAGCTCGGGGCGGACCGGTCGGCGCGGCTGCTCGACATGGGCTCCGGCGACGTGCTGCGCGAGTGGGGCAACGTCGCCGACCTCGACGACCTGGTGGTGGCGTACGAGGATCGGCTCTACGTGACCCCCACCGACGGCGGGTACCAACTGCTGGCGTACGACCTGACGTCCGACGCCGCGCCGGTGGTCCTGTACCGGGCCGGGAACGTGGAGTACCGGCCGAAGGCGCTTGTCGCCTGCGGCGAGCGGCGGGCGTGTCTGGTGCAGGTGCGCAACGGCGACGCCGAGCGCACCGAGGTGGTGGCGGCGACCGAGGGCAAGGCCCCGGTGTCCTGGTCGGCGCCGGGCGTGACCGGCCTGGTGGCGGTCGGTGAGCAGGTGCTCGCCCAGCGGGAGTACCCGAAGCCGACGGTCAGCCTCTTCGGTCCCGCCGGCACGGCGGTGCTGGCGGGACGTCCCGGCGTGGCGGCCCGGCTGGACGGCGGCAACCTCCTCGTCTTCGCCGAGCCGACCAGCACGGTGGCGGACAGCCGCAGCGTCGCCGGGGTGTGGGCGGAGTCGGGCGAGGTCGACGAGCTGGGTCAGCTCGTCGACGTACGCAGCGCGTCCTGCTCGTGGAACACCCGCGTCATCGCCTGCGGGGCGGACCGGGACTTCGTGCTGTACCGGTTCGCCGACGACTGAGCGGCCGGGCCGTCGGCTGTCGGGTGGCCGCCGGCCGCCGCCCGTAGGATGCTGCGGTGATTCTCCGAGGTGTGGTCCGCGCCGATCGTCCGCTGGTGGTGCTCGCCGTCGGTGAGGAGGCCCGCTACCTGCCGGACGAGCTGCCGGTGCTGCTCACCGGCATGGGCAAGGTCAACGCCGCCAGCGCGGTCGCGGCGGTGCTGGCCGCCGGGCCGCGCCCCAGCCTGCTGCTCAACCTGGGCACGGCCGGCGCGCTGCGCCCCGGCTGGACGGGCATCCACGAAGTCGCCACGGTGCTCCAGCACGACCTGGACACCGCCCTGCTGCGCACCCTCACCGGTCAGACCTACGGCGCGCCGCTCTCGCTGGCCGCCGAGGGCGCGGTGCTGGCCACCGGTGACACGTTCGTGGCGGACGACGACGCGCGGGACCGGCTGGCGCAGCGCGCCGACCTGGTGGACATGGAGGGGTACGCGGTGGCCTGGGCCGCCGCGCAGGCGGGCGTGCCGTGCCGGCTGGTCAAGCAGGTCAGCGACGAGGCGGGGGAGGGCGCGGCCCGAACCTGGCGGGAGTCGGTCGACGACTGCGCCCGGGATCTCGCCGAGTGGGTCGGTCGACACCTCGCCTGACCGGTCGAGGGGTCAGCCGGTCAGCCCTCGCGGGCGGAGCCCTCGCGTGGTCTCCCGGCCGCCGGCCCCGGGGATGAGGACGTGCCCGGCGAGCGCGAGGGCCACGATCGCGGTGACCGCCACCGGTGGCCAGCCACCGGCCCAGGGCAGTAGCAGCAGAGGCAGTGACTGCAATGCCACTCGTCGCCACGGCACGTGGGCGGACACCAGGTAGGCGAACAGCGCACGGCCGATCACGAACACCAGTGGCCCGCCGATGATCAGCATCAGCCACCGCGCCGGGGTCGTTCCGGTCGGATGGTTGACGACCAGGTCGAAGGAGGCCGCCGTGACGGCCACGCCGACCAGCAACACCACATGGGTGTACGGAGCGATCCGGGTGGACCGGCCGGGCGCCGAGGACTCCGCCGTCTCGAGCAACTCGCCGGCCCGGAAGACGTACACCTGCCAGAGCAGCAGCATGATGGCGAACGCACAGAGCAGCGCGGCGATCCTGGCGCTGTCGAACTCGCTGCGGCTGAGTTCCAGGGTGGGCACCAGGATGATGTCGCCGAGGGCCAGGATGGTGAACTGTTGGTACCGCTCGCCGAGGTGCGCGGTGGTCCGGTCGTACTGGTCGAGAGGCACCCGGCCGAGCCACGGTGTCGGATAGCGCGCCGCCGCGGAGAGCAGGTCGATGGCGATCGCCGTGGTCCAGATCCACCACCGATCGCCATCGACGAGTGACCCGACGATCCAGAGGACGCCGGACACCAGGAACCAGAACAGGAACCGGGTGGCGCGGGCCATCGCCGCGCGATGCCGCAGCCGGTGCAACGCGCTGACCAGGATGATGCCGCGCGTCACGTGGGTGCCGACGTAGGCGAGTGCGAAGGCCAGCGACTCACCTCTGGTGATCATCGGCAGCGATGCCGCCATCCCGACCGACCCGACCATGGCGATCATCAGGATGGCCTGGATCGGGCGCTGCTGCGGGTCGTAGAACTCGGTCGTGGTGGTGGTGACCGACCACGTCCACCAGATCGCGGTCAACATCAGCGCGACCGACGCGCTCTCGGCCCAGGACCGCTGGTCGGCGAGCAGAGTCGAGGTCTGCGCGAGCGCGGCCACGAAGACCACGTCGAAGAGCAGTTCGAGCAGCGTCGCCCGGGTCGACCCGTCCGGCCGGCGTACCAGCGCCGCGGTGCCTCCGGTGGTCATGCCCGGCCTCCCGCCGTGTCCTGGAGATTATCGGCGGCGGCCGCGCGGTCCGTCCCCGGATCGGCGATTCCCGCGGAGCGGGGAAGAGGGCGATCGGAGGTTGCCACGGCGCTGCGCCCCGGGCGACGCTTGTCGACATCCATCGATCTCGATCTCTGTCGGAGGTTCGGATGCGCCGTTCCCCGCTCGTCGTCCTCGTCCTGACCGCCCTGCTGCTCGTCGCGCCGGGCGCGGCGCAGGCCGCCCTCCCCGACCGTGCCGGGTCCGATCCGGTCGGCGTCCTGTCCGGGGTACGCACGCCGGGCACCGCCTGGGGGCTCGACCCGGCCAGTGGCCGGATGATCGTCACCGTCGACGACACGGTGGCGCCCACCGACGTGGCGAGGCTGCGGACGGTGGCCGACCGCGCCGGCGCGTTGCTGCGCCGGGAGCCCGGCACGCTGCGCACCCTGATCGCCGCCGGTCAGGGCATCTACGGTGGCGGCGGCCGCTGCTCACTCGGCGCGAACGCGCGCAGCGGCAGCACCTACTACGTGATCACCGCGGGCCACTGCACCACCACCGCGGCCACCTGGTACACCGACAGCGCGCAGACGACAGTCCTGGGTACCCGGACCGCCACCAACTACCCGGGCGACGACTACGGCCTGATCCGCTACACCGGCCGGATCGCCCACCCGAGCGCCGTCTACACCTACCCCGGGCTGCTCACCATCAACGGCCCCGGCACCGCGTACGTCGGTCAGGCGGTGTGCCGCAGTGGCGTCACGACCGGGGTTCGCTGCGGCACCGTCACCGGTCTCAACCAGACCGTCAACTACGCCACCGGGGTGATCTACGGGCTGATCCGCACCAACATCTGCGCCGAGCCGGGGGACAGTGGCGGGCCGCTGTACGTGGCGTCCACCGGCACCATCCTCGGCATCCTCTCCGGGGGCAGCGGCAACTGCACCTCCGGCGGCACCACCTACTACCAGCCGATCGCGGAGGTGCTGGCCGCGTACGGACTGACCCTGCCCTGATCGCCGTTGCGCTCTCCGCAACGGGTTGCTCGCGTGGCACAACGCGCCTAGGCTCGGCGGGACCCCGGACCCCTCACCGAGGACGTGCGCCGCGATGCCGAGCGAACCCCGACCCGACCGCGCGGCCACCTCGGCCGGTCCACCGCCGGCCGAGGTGGTCACGGTGGGGGAGACGATGGTGATGCTCTGCCCACCCGTGGGTGAGCGGCTGGAGCACGCCGAGCGGGTCGACCTCTCGGTCGGCGGCGCGGAGTCCAACGTGGCCGGCTACCTGGCGCGGCTCGGCCACCGGGTGACCTGGGTGAGCCGCGTCGGCGACGACCCCTTCGGCCGGGCGGTCGTCCGGCACGTCGCCGACGCCGGTGTCGACGTCGACCTCGTGACGGTGGACCCGAGCGCCCCCACCGGCCTGTACGTCAAGGACCCCGGCCCCTCGTCCACCGCCGTGCACTACTACCGGGCCGGCTCGGCCGCGTCCCGGATGGACTCCGGCGCGTTGGCCGACCCGCGGCTGGCCGGCGCGCGGGTGCTGCACCTGTCCGGCATCACCCCGGCGCTCTCGGCCTCCTGCCGGGCGTTGGTCGAGCAGGCGGTGACCGACCGGCCGCTGACGGGCGCGCTGGTCAGCTTCGACATCAACCACCGGGCCCGGCTCTGGCCCGCCGAACGGGCCGCGCCCGTGCTGCGCGACCTCGCCGACCGCAGCGACGTCGTGTTCGTCGGGCAGGACGAGGCGTACGCCCTCTGGGGGGCCACCGACCCGGCGGCGGTACGCCGACTGCTGCCCGGTCCGCAGACGGTGATCGTCAAGGACGGTGCGGTCGACGCCACCGCCCTGCTCCGGGACGCCGAGCCGGTCGTCGTCCCGGCTCCCCGTGTCTCCGTCGTGGAGCCGGTCGGGGCCGGTGACGCGTTCGCCGCCGGCTACCTGGCCGGGTTGCTGCGTGACCTCGACCCGACACGACGGCTGCGCCTCGGTCACCTCGTCGCCGCGCAGGCGCTGGGCAGCACCGGCGACAGCGCGCCGCTGCCGCCGCCGTCGTGGTTCGACCGGCTGCTCGACGGCTCCTGGTCGCCGCCCGACCTGACCGGCGTACGGGTCGAGGGCTGAGCGGTGTCCGAGGGCGTCGACCGGGCCATGCGCGTGCTCGAATTCCTGGCGCGCGAACCGGCGCAGCTCGGCGGGGTGGCCGCCCACCTGGGCGTGCACAAGTCCACCGCGCTGCGGCTGTTGCAGACCCTCGAGGCGGGCGGTTTCGCACGCCGTACCGACGGCGGCTGGACGGTGGGCCTGCGGCTGATCGACCTCGCCCAGCAGGCACTGGACTCCCTGGACGTCCGCGCGGTGGCCCGTGGGCACCTGGCGGCGCTGGGCCGCGACTGCGGGCACACCATCCACCTGGCACAGATGGTCGACGACGACCTCGTCTACGTCGACAAGATCGAGGCGCGGGGTCAGGTACGCATGTACTCCCGGATCGGCCGTACCGCGCCCCTGCACGCCAGCGGCGTGGGCAAGGTGGTGCTCGCGTACAGCCCGCCGTCACGGTTGGCGCACCTGGTCGAGGGGGTCACGCTGCCCGCGTACACCCGGGCCACCATCTGCGACCCGGCAGCTCTGCGCGCGGAGCTGACGGCCATCGTCGAGCGGGGCTGGGCCGCCGACGACGGCGAGTTCGTACCGCTGATCACCTGTGTGGCCGCGCCCGTCCGGCAGGCCGACGGCGCGGTCACGGCCGCGGTCTCGGTGACCGCGCCGACCGTGGTGGCCACCCTCGCCGACCTGCGCGCCGTGCTACCCCGACTGCTGGACACCACCCGGCAGATCTCCCGCGACCTCGGATGGAGTGGACCATGACCACAACGGACTTCGCGCACATCTTCGGCAGCGCCCGGGTGATGGCGATCCTGCGCGGCCTGCCGGTCGCCGAGACCGTCCGGCTCGCGGAGCGCGCCTGGGACCTGGGCATCGACGTCGTGGAGGTGCCGGTCGCCACCGCCGACGCGGTGCCCGCCCTGCGCGCCGCCGTCGAGGCGGGCGCGGCGCGCGGCCGGATCGTCGGGGCCGGCACGGTGCTCGACGCCGACACGGTCGCGGCGGCGGCCGACGCGGGCGCCGCTTTCACCGTCGCGCCCGGTCTGGACCTCGCGGTCGCCGACGACGCCGCCGCGCTCGGCCTGCCGCACCTGCCCGGCGTGGCCACCCCCACCGAGGCGCAGCAGGCCCTGCGGCACGGCCTCACGTGGCTCAAGGCGTTCCCCGCGATCTCCCTCGGGCCGGCCTGGTTCAAGGCCATCGCCGGCCCTCTGCCGCAGCTCCGCTTCGTCGCCACGGGTGGCCTCGACGCGACGAACGCCGAGGCCTTCCTCGACGCGGGCGTACGGGTGGTCGCGGTCGGCTCAGCCCTGACCGACCCCACCCAGCTCAACCACCTGGCCAAGCTGACAACCCAGACAAGGAGTCGGCGCAGGGCGGGTCCGGTCCGCACGGCCTCATCGTGGGCGCGACCGGTTCCGGTAAGAGCGAGCTGCTGCGCACCCTG
>NZ_JBEXIJ010000029.1:0-88649 GCF_040608495.1 Micromonospora sp. NPDC005174
GATCACCGCCCAAGCCTCGTCAGTCAGCTCACCACGACGTACCACCGGCACATCGTCAACGATCAACCACTACAAGATCGGCAGGACACGCCCTAGGCTGGCGATCATGCGGATTGGCATCGTGATCCTGCCGGACCAGCGCTGGGCGGAGTCGCAGCACCGCTGGCGGCAGGTCGACGAGTGGGGCTTCGACCACGCGTGGACGTACGACCACCTGGGCTGGCGGGACCTGGTCGACGGCCCCTGGTTCGACTCCATGTCCACACTGACCGCCGCTGCCACGGTGACCAGCCGGATTCGGCTGGGCACGCTCGTGGCGTCGCCCAACTTCCGGCATCCGGCGGCGTTCGTCCGCCAGGTCACCACGGTGGACGACGTCTCGGGAGGTCGGTTGCTGCTCGGCCTGGGCGCGGGGGGCATCGGCTTCGACTCGGCGGTGCTGGGCGGCGAGACGCTGCCGCCGCGTCAGCGGGTCGACCGGTTCGCCGAGTTCACCGAACTACTCGACCTGATCCTGCGCGAGGACGGCACCACCTGGCGTGGTGACTGGTTCGCCGCGGTGGACGCCCGCAACAACCCCGGCTGTGTGCAGCAGCCCCGGGTGCCGTTCGTGGTGGCCGCCAACGGGCCGCGCTCGATGCGGCTGGTGGCCCGCTTCGGGCAGGGCTGGGTGACCACCGGCACCGGCGACGACAACGACCTGGCGAGCTGGTGGGCCAGTGTGTCGAAGCTGTCGGCGCGGATGGACCGGACGCTGGCCGAGGCTGGCCGTGACCCGGCGACGCTGGACCGCTACCTCTCGCTGGACTCCGCGCCGGTGTTCTCGCTGAGCAGCGCGCAGTTCTTCGCCGACCAGGTCGGCCGGGCCGCAGAGCTGGGCTTCACCGACGTGGTGACGCACTGGCCGCGCGCGAGCAGTTGGTACGCCGGCGACGAGGCCGTCCTGGCCGACGTGGCGACCCGACTGCTGCCCGAGCTGCGCCGATGACGCCGGCTCAGGTGCCCAGGTCGCCGGTGGCCACGCCGCCCGCGCCGCCGGACACCAGTCGCAGGCGCAGGCAGACGATCGGGGTGTCGTCGTCGACGGGTGTGCCCAGCCGCGCCCAGTAGGCCGAGTGTCCGGCCCGCCACTCCTCGATCGAACGGTCGCCCTCGCCCTCGGCCCGGGCGAAATCCCAGGGCACGTCGCCGAAGCGGACCACCTCCACGCCGGTGATCTCCACGACACCGGCCAGCGCGTCGTCGTCGTCGACGAGCGCCAACCGTTCGCCGACCCGCTCCAACTCCTCGCCCCCCTGCGCGTACTCGGCAAGCCGACCGGCGGTCGCGGTCTTCACGCCGGCCAACACCAGCGTGTTCAGGGTCGTCCGCAGTTCGCCCGGTGTGCCGAGGGCGAGCGTGCGCAGGTCACCGATCCGAGGCCACATCCTGCCGAGGCTAGGCCAGCGCGGCTGGGCGCGCCGCGGTAATTCGTCCGCGTGGCTCAGATCAGCTGCACGGCGTAGCCAGCGGCGTCGAGCAGCCGTCGGTCACCGGTCGCCGCGTGGGCGTCGAGGACCGCGTCGGCCAGCTTGACCACGTGCGCGTCGCCGTGCCGTGCCGCCCGGGCGAAGACCTCCTCCGGTGTCGCGTCGGTCACCGACGGCGGCGCCACCGCGTCGCTCGGGGCGTACACCGAGGTCACGGCCGCCGTCGCGGCCCAGGCCGCGGCGAGGCTCGGCGCCCAGAGCGCCCGGTCAAGTGCCGGCAGGGTACGCAGCACGGCCGTCGGCGCCGTCACCGCGTGCACCAGCATGACCGGCTCGGCGTGCCCGAAGCGCAGGTAGTCGAGGCCGGCGTGGTGCACGAGCGTGTGGAGCCCACGCTCCGCCTCGGTCGGCGTCCGCGCGGGGCGCAGCGCCGCGAGCGCCGGTTCCCATCGGGGTACGCCCACCAGCCGCCCCAGCCGCTCCCGGATGCCCCCGGTCCGGTCGTCGATCCGGGGCAGCCCGGCCAGCGCGGCGACAACATCCGGGGCGTCGTGGTCAGCGTCGGTGACCGACGGGGCCGGGGCGAGCAGTCGGTCCGCGCCGGTTACCTGCTGCCAACGGGCCGCCCAGTACCCGAGGGCCTGGCCCAGTTCGGTGAGCCGGGGCGGGTTCGCACCGTGCAGGTGCAGGGCGCGTACGGCGTGCCCGACCCGGATCACCCCGTGGGTGGCCCCGGCGGCGATGCCGGGCAGCAGTCGTGGCCACCAGGTGCCGAGCACGTCCCGCCACGGCTGCTCGCGCAGGTGCTGGTCGAAGTACGTCAGCCAGTCTCCGGTCCGCTTCGCGTCGCCCAGCGCCGCCCGCCAGTCGTCGATCGGGCGCAGCCCACGGGGAAGCTCGTCGAGCCGGCCGAGGTAGTCGTCCAGCCAGCGGTGGACCTGTCGCTCGTGCCCGTGCCGGGCCAGCGCCTCGACCGCCATCGGGCCGTGGTTGGAGAGCCAGCCCTCGTATTCGGGGCCGGTGCGGTGGAGCCGTTCGTACGCCTCGTCGAGGATCCCGTCGCTCATCCGTCGATCGTCGAAGATGAAGTGGACTTCAGGTCAACCCGGCAGATCCGTCCCCGCGATCAGGCCGGTGATCCGCAGCGCGGTGGTGGTTTCGGGCGGGCAGTCGACGGCCACCACCGCGGCACCGAGAACCTGTGCGCCGCGCCGGGCGCAGATGTCGTAGAGGGCGTGGATCTGGGCGCCGGTGCGTACCCAGTCGTCCACCACGAGGACCCGGTCCTCGGGGCCGAGGTGCCGGTCCCGTACGGCCAGGTCGACCTGTCGGCCCCGGTAGTCCGGCGGGCTCTGTGCCCAGGTCAGCGGGCCGGCCGGCAACCTACCGTCGCCGGGCTTGTGTGCGGCCACGAAGCCGACCCCGAGGGCGGTCGCGGCCAGTGGTCCGAGCAGCAGGCCGGTGACCGCCGGGGCGAGTACCACCGTCGGCTCGGCTTCCCGGTACGGAGCTACCAGGGCCGGTCCCAGTTCGGCCAGCACGCCCGGATCGCGCCACCAACCGGAGATGTCGCTGACGAGGTGGCTGGCGCCCGGTCCGGGGTCGATCCAGCGGAACAGGGCGGCCAGGCGGCCGGTCAGCTCAGCGGGCATTCGTCCATCGTGCGACACGGGCGCTCGGCGCGTTCGCACCTGGGCCGCTCGACCCACCCCACCTCGGATGATCGGCTATAGCTACCGGGGCAAATACTGGCATACCACCATGATCACGTTGACTTCGGAAGTGCTTCTCTCGTTACGGTCCGACCGGTTTGTTCAGTCGACGAAAGGAACCGGACCGGTGACAGGTAGGCACTCCCGTACCCGCTTCTTCTCCTCTCCGGCGGGCATCGCGGCCACCGCGGCGGTCGGCGTCGCCCTGGCCGTCGGTGGCACGGTCGGTGCCGTCCAGCTCACGTCCGGCTCCGGGCAGTCGGGGCAGGCGGCCCTGGACTTCACCCCGACCACTGCCGGCAGCCCCACCCCCAGCTCCCCGACCGCCTCCCCGAGCGCCAGTGCCACCGCGACGCCGAGCGTGACGGCCAGCCCGTCCGCCAGCCGCTCGCCGCAGGCCGCCTCCCGGGGCAAGGCCCGTACCGCGTCGCCCAAGCCGAGCCCCACCCGGGCGAAGAAGACCACGCCCGCGGTGAAGGTGCTCGACAGCGGTTCGTGCGGCGCGTCCTTCTACTCCGACGGGCAGCTCACCGCCAACGGCGAGTCGTTCAACCCGAACGAGCTGACCGCGGCGCACAAGACCCTGCCGTTCAACACCAAGGTCCGGGTGACCAACCCGAGCAACGGCAAGTCGGTCGTCGTGCGGATCAACGACCGTGGCCCGTTCATCGACGGCCGCTGCCTCGACCTCTCCCGTGCCGCGTTCGCGACGATCGCCTCGGTGGACGTCGGCGCGCTCACCGTGCGCTACGAGGTGCTTGGCTGAGTACATTCGGGAACGCCGATCCGGCCGGAAGCGTGGGCCGGCCGGACAGAACATCCTCGGACGACGGGCCAGGTTCATTCACCCGTTCACGTCGATCAGGCATGCTGTCCCTCGTACCCACGCGACTCCTCCAGTCGGGCCGTAGCCCGCTGAGCCCCGGATCCCGCGCCGGCCTCGGCGCGGCCGTCGTCCTGCTCGCGATCGTCTCGATGCTGGAGCTGGCCGACGGTCGCCGTGCCCACTACGTCGCGCTCCTGGTGGCCGCCCCGCTCCTCGCCGCTGCCCTGGCCGCCTGGCGGGTGGTGCTGGGTGTGGGTGCCGCAGCGACCCTCATCGGGATCGGCTTCGCCCTGACCGACCCGAGAATGGTGCTGGTGACCTCGGTCAACGTGGTCGCCGTCGGGCTGGCGAGCGGGCTGGCCGTGGCGGTGGCCTCGGTACGACAGCGGCAGGCGGAGCAGATCGCCGAGCTGACCAAGCTCGCGTCGGTTGCCCAGCAGGCGGTGCTGCGTCCGCTCGGGCCGCAGGTCGGCATGCTCTCGGTGGCCGGTCGCTACATCTCCTCCACCGCCACGGCCGAGATCGGCGGCGACCTGTACGAGGCGATCGACACGCCGTACGGCGTCCGCATGATCATCGGCGACGTACGTGGCAAGGGGCTGGACGCGGTCCGCCTGGCCAGCATCGTCCTGGGCTCGTATCGGCACGTGGCCTACGAGCGGGCCGACCTGCGTGCCATCGTCGCCGACCTGGACCGCGCGGTGGCCCGCAACGTCGGCGACGAGGATTTCGTGACCGCCGCGCTGGTCGAGGAACGGGGCGGGACGCTCACGATCGTCAACTGCGGCCACCCGTCGCCGCTGCTGCTGCGCCGGGGCGCGGTGATCCCGCTGGAACCGCCCGCGCCGGCCCCGCCGCTCGGGTTCATGCCGGTGGTCCGTCCCCGGGTCGAGCGCCTGGAGCCCGGCGACCGGCTGTTGCTGTTCACCGACGGTCTCGGTGAGGCCCGGCGGGACGGTGAGTTCTTCCCGACCGCCGACCGGGCGTGGCGGCTGCTCGGGCACGGCACGGTCGCCGACGGGCTCGCCTCGCTAGAAACGGCCCTCGTCGAGTGGGTGCACGGACGCCTGGACGACGACATCGCGCTGGTCCTCATGGAGTACGTCGGTTCGCGCACGGGAGTGACGCCGGCCGTGCCGAGCTGGGAAGTCGGCGCCGCCGAGAGCTGAGCGGGGCCAACGCGCGGAAACTGTGTAATCGCCGTCACTCGGGTGATCGGCTTGTCGCTGCCTACCCGCGAGTAATACAGTCGGGGTTACTGATCGGTAACACCTGTCCGGAAGCGGGGCCAGCGAGCATGACCCACTACAAGAGCAACCTTCGGGACCTCGAGTTCAACCTGTTCGAGGTCTTCGGGGCGGACCGGGCGTTCGGCCAGGAGCCGTACTCGGAACTCGACACCGACACGGCCCGGAGTTTCCTCGCCGAGGTGGACCGCCTCGCCCGCGAAGATCTGGCCGCCAGCTACACGGACAGTGACCGCAATCCTCCGGTCTTCGACCCGACCACGCACACCGCGCCGCTGCCGGAGTCGTTCAAGAAGTCCTACCAGGCATTCATGGACTCCGAGTTCTGGCGGCTGGACCTGCCGCCGGCCCTGGGTGGCACCAACGCCCCGCGCGCCCTCTGGTGGGCCCTCGCCGAGTTGGTGCTCGGCGCGAACGCGCCGGTCTGGATGTACTCCTCCGGCCCCTCCTTCGCGCACGTGCTGCACGTCGAGGGCAACGAGCGGCAGAAGGGCTGGGCCAAGCTCTTCATCGACAAGCAGTGGGGCTCCACGATGGTGCTCACCGAGCCGGACGCCGGCTCGGACGTGGGCGCCGGCCGCGCCCGCGCCGTGCAGCAGCCGGACGGTACCTGGCACATCGAGGGCGTCAAGCGTTTCATCACCTCGGCCGAGCACGACCTCAGCGACAACATCGTGCACTATGTGCTGGCCCGCCCGGTGGGTGTGGAGGGCGTGGGCGGTCCCGGCACCAAGGGCCTGTCCCTCTTCGTGGTGCCGAAGTTCCACTTCGACGAGACCACCGGCGAGCTGGGCGAGCGCAACGGCGTCTACGCGACCAACGTCGAGCACAAGATGGGCCTGAAGGTCTCCAACACCTGCGAGGTGACCTTCGGCGAGCACGGCGTACCGGCCAAGGGCTGGCTGCTGGGCGACAGGCACGACGGCATCCGTCAGATGTTCATGATCATCGAGTACGCCCGGATGATGGTCGGCACCAAGGCGATCGCCACGCTCTCGACCGGCTACCTCAACGCCCTGGAGTACGCGAAGAACCGGGTGCAGGGCGCCGACCTGGTCCAGCAGGCCGACAAGACCGCCCCGCGGGTCACCATCACCCACCACCCGGACGTACGGCGCTCGCTGCTGCTGCAGAAGTCGTACGCCGAGGGTCTTCGCGCGCTGGTCCTCTACACGGCCAGTTGGCAGGATCGGGTCGCCATCGCCGAGGCGGCCGGCGACGAGAAGGCCACCAAGCTGGCCAAGCGGGTCAACGACCTGTTGCTGCCGCTGGTCAAGGGCGTCGGCTCGGAGCGGGCGTACGAGCTGCTCGGGCACGAGGCTCTGCAGACCTTCGGCGGCTCCGGCTTCCTCCAGGACTACCCGCTGGAGCAGTACGTCCGGGACGCCAAGATCGACACCCTGTACGAGGGCACGACCGCCATCCAGAGCCTGGACCTGATCTTCCGCAAGATCGTGCGGGACAACGGCAAGGCGCTGATGGCGGTGTCCGGCGAGATCCAGGAGTTCATCTCCAGCGAGGCGGGCAACGGCCAGCTCAAGGAGGAGCGGCAGGCGCTCGGCAAGGCGCTGGCCGAGATCCAGAACATCCTCGGCGTGTTGACCGGCTGGCTTGGCGAGGCGCAGGCCGGTGACGCTCGTGCGCTCTACAAGGTCGGCCTGAGCAGCCGGCGGTTCCTGCTGGCGATCGGTGACCTGGTGGTCGGCTGGCTGCTGCAGAAGCAGGCCGACGTCGCACTCAAGGCCCTCGCCGGCGAGGTCTCCGCCACCGACAAGGCGTTCTACACCGGCAAGGTGGCCGCTGCCCGGTTCTTCGCCCGTGAGGTGCTGCCGCGCCTCGGCGCCGACCGGCGGATCATCGAGGGTGCCGACCTCGACATCATGGACCTCCCGGAGGAGGCCTTCTGACCGTGCCACGGCACGCCTGAGCGGTTCCGGGTCGCACCACCCGGCACCCTCTCGACGGCCGGCGAGGGTTTGCGCCCGCGCCGGCCGTCGTCACGTCTGCGGGCTCTCACGGTCAGCGGTATTCACCAGCCCCGGTCGGGTATGCCGCCGCCGTGGCGGGTAACCCGCCTCGACCACGAAGGGGAACGCCCAGAGCCACCGCACGGGGGAGTGCAGCGCACATGGGTGTAGGAAGCGGCATCTTTCTCATCGCGCTCGGCGCGATCATGACCTTTGCGATCCGGGCCAACGTCTGGTGGATCGACCTGCGCGCGGTCGGCTGGGTGTTCATCCTGGCCGGGCTGGCCGTGCTGCTGACCACCCTCTGGTTCTGGCAGGACCGGCGCAAGCGGGCCCGGACCCTCATCGTCGAGGAGAACCGGCTGTCCCATCCAACGGCGATGATGCCTCCGCCGCCGGACCCTCCGCCGCCGACCGCGCCACCGTCCTGAGCAGGTACGCCTGAGCCACCCGTCGCCGTCCGGCGGGTGGCTCAGCCGCGTGCCGTGTGCCGGTGGGCGATCGGTGCCCCGCCCCGGCCCCACTGGCTCCAGATGGTCGCGCCGCGGTGTACCGCCAGCTCGGCGGTCCGCAGTCCCTCCTCGTCGGCCGTCTCCGGGTCGAGGAACGCGGACAGCAGCGAGACGCCCGGATTGTGGGCGATCAGCAGTACGACCCGAGCCGCCGGATCGGCCGTCCGGACCAGCGCCAACAACTCCTCGGGGTGGGCGTCGTACGCGCCGGGTTCGTAGCGCACGGTCGGGCGGGGACCGGTCGGCCCGCCCTCCGGCGGCGTGCCGGCCATCCCCATCGCCACGCCGTGCCAGGTCTGGCGGGTACGCCGGGCGGTCGAGCAGAGCACCACGTCGGGCAGCAGGTCGTGGTGCGCCAGCCAGGCACCTGCCGCCGCCGCGTCGGCCTCCCCGCGGGCGCTGAGCGGGCGCTGCGCGTCGTCCGTACCCTCGCTGCCCGGCTCGGCCTTCGCGTGCCGGAGCAACACCAGTGTCCGTGTCTCGGCGTGGCTGTCCGTCATGCTCCCAGCTTGCCCGATTGGCGATCTTCCTGCCGGGGTAAGTCGAGGGATGCCGCACCCGCTACCAACGGCCGCGGCGGGCCGTACGCCAGGTTGAGAGCCGAGGAGCGAGACATGGGTATTGGTGCCAGCATCTTCCTGATCGCGCTGGGCGCGATCTTCGCATTTGCCGTGGAGGCCGACCTGGGATGGCTGAACCTGGCCGTGGTCGGCTGGGTGCTGATGCTCGCCGGTGTCGCCGGCCTGCTCACCACCCTCTACTTCTGGAACAGCCGGCGTCGTCCCGTGGTCGCCCCGCCGGTCCGCGAGGACGCCGTGGTGGTCGACCGGGTGGTGCCGGTCCAGGGCGACCAGGTCGTGCAGGAGTACCGCGAGGTGCGTCGGCCGGGTCGCCCGGTCTGACCTGTACCGCGCGAGAGCCGGGGTCCGCAGCGTGGCGGTGCCCCGGCTCTCGCGTCTGCGCGGCGCGACAGAGTCGCGGCATCGGTGGCAGCAGCGGCGCGTCGGGCGGGTCGGGCGGGTCGGGCGGCAGGGCGACACTGCCGCAGGCGTCCTTTGCTCTGCTTCAACAGAGGAAACAGGCGGTGTCCGATTATCGGACGCCGAGCGCTTCCTGGGTTGAAGCAGAGCAAAGGACGCACCAACCATCCTGCGGTGCCCCGGCAGCCCCGGTCGCCCCGGCAGCCGGGCGCAGTTGGGTCGCTGTCCGACGGCTCGCCGGAACGGACTGGCTCAGGCGAACAGCGCGAAGTAGATCGCGACGTGGTGGCACAGCGCGGCCAGCAGCGTGCACGCGTGGAAGAACTCGTGGTGGCCGAACACCGTCGGCCACGGGTTGGGTCGGCGTAGGGCGTAGAACACCGCGCCGACGCTGTAGATGGCACCACCGACGATCAGCAGGACCAACGCCGCGACGCCGCCGCCGTGCAGGATGTCCGGCAGCATGGCCACCGCGACCCACCCGAGCGCCAGGTAGAGCGGCGCGGACACCCAGCGCGGCGCGTGGGGCCAGACGAGCTTCAGCGCCACACCGCCCAGGGCCCCACCCCAGACCAGGGCCAGCATGACGGTGGCCTGCCGGGTCGAGAGCAGCATGGCGCAGAGCGGGGTGTACGTGCCGGCGATGAACACGAAGATCATGCAGTGGTCCATGCGACGCATCACCTGGTAGCCGCGCTCCGACCACACCCGACGGTGGTAGAGGGCGCTGGTGCCGAACAGCCCGCAGACCGTCAGGCTGTAGATGCCGCAGCTCACGAGGGGTGCCCAGCCCGGTCGGCTGGCAGCGATCGAGCAGAGCACGATGCCGGCAACCAGGGCGACGAAGAAGGCGTACGTGTGCAGCCAGCCGCGCATCCGGGGCTTGCCGATGTCGACCGGCTTCAGGCGAAGCGGGGCGGAAGTCGTCACGACCTCAGGTTACGGCACCGTAGGTTACTTTCAAGTAGTCCCGTCGGTGACGCATGGCACGCGCCGATCTTGCAGTTTCGGTGGCTGAGATGAGTGGATAGCTCCTTTTGCCGCCACAGAAAGTGCAAGATCGCGAGGGGTGGAAACGACGTCTGTCGGTGAAGATGAGGCGATGCGGATTCGGCCCGTTGGGGCGCACGCCCTTCTGATCGAGTGCGACGCCTCCACCGGACTGCCCGCGGCTCACCTGGTCGAGGCCTGGCGGGCCGAGTTGTGGCAGCGCCGCGAACGCGGAGACCTGACGGCGGTCGAGATCGTCCCGGCTGCCAACACCGTCCTGCTCGACGGGCTACCAAACCCCGCCGCCACCGCCACCCTGCTGTCCCGCTGGGCACCCACGGTCACCGCCGCCGCGCGCGAAACCACCCGCGCCCACTCCGCCGATCTTGCACTTTCTGTCCCGACAAAACGGCCTGATCGGGTCATGTCGACGGCAGAAACTGCAAGATCGACGCACGGGGCAGGCGCGGAGATCTTCGTGGAGGTTGCGTTCGACGGGCCGGACCTGCCGGTCGTCGCCGAGCACTGGGGCGTCGACGTGCCGGCGGTGCTGCGCCGCCTGACCGGCACCCCGTTCCGGGTCGCGTTCTGCGGCTTCGCCCCCGGCTTCCCCTACCTGACCGGGCTCCCCGCCGAGCTGGCGCTGCCCCGGCTGCCCACCCCGCGCCCCCGGGTGCCGGCCGGCTCGGTCGCCCTGGCCGGCCCGTACGCCGGCATCTATCCCAGCCCGTCCCCCGGCGGCTGGCTGCTGGTCGGCCGGACCGACCTGGCCCTCTTCGACGTCGACGAGGACCCGCCCGCCCGGCTCGGTCCCGGCACCCGCGTGCGGATGGTGGCGGCATGACAGGTGACGCCGAGATCGAGGTGCTGCGTGCCGGGGCGCTCACCACTGTGCAGGACCTCGGCCGGCCCGGCTGGGCGCACCTCGGCGTACCCCGGTCCGGCGCTCTCGACCTGGCCGCCCTGCGGCTCGCCAACCGGCTGGTCGGCAACACCGAGGAGGCCGCCGGCCTGGAGATCACACTGACCGGCTGCGCGCTGCGGCTGACCCGCGCCACCACCGTCGCCATCACCGGCGCGGAGGTGGCCGTCCGGGCCGGGGAGCGGGTGGGTGACACCGGACGCCCGCTCAGCGTGCCCGCCGGCACGGTGCTGCGCGTCGGTCCGGCGCGTCGGGGCGTACGGAGTTGGCTGGCCGTGGCCGGTGGCATCGACGTACCAGCGGTGCTCGGCAGCCGGGCCACCGACACCCTCTCCGGGCTCGGCCCAGCCCCGCTGCGCGACGGCGACCGTCTTCCGCTCGGCTCACCGACCGGAGAGCCCGCGCCGGTGGACGTGACCATCGGCGTGCCACCCGCGCCGGAACTGCGCCTGGCCGTACGCCTCGGTCCCCGCGACGACTGGTTCACTCCGACCGCGCTCGACCGGCTGTTCGGCAGCGCGTACACCGTGAGCCCGGTCAGCAACCGGGTCGGCGCGCGGCTCGCCGGCGCGGCTCTGCCCCGCGCGGTGGCCGGCGAACTGCCCAGCGAGGGCATCGTGCTCGGCGCGGTGCAGGTGCCGGCGGACGGCCAACCGCTGATCTTCCTCGCCGATCATCCGACCACCGGCGGATACCCGGTCATCGGGGTGGTCACCGACGTGACCCCGCTCGCGCAGGCCCGGCCAGGTACTACCGTCAGATTTTATGGACCTCAACGCTGACCTCGGCGAAGGATTCGGCATCTGGCGGCTCGGCGACGACGACGCGCTGCTGGCCCTGGTGACCAGCGCCAACGTGGCCTGCGGTTTCCACGGCGGTGACCCGTCGACGATGCGGCGGGTCTGCGAGGGCGCGGTACGGCACGGCGTCGCGGTGGGCGCGCAGGTCGGCTACCGGGACCTGGCCGGCTTCGGCCGGCGGCGGATCGCGTACGACTTCGCCGAGCTACGCGACGAGATCACCTACCAGTTGGGTGCCCTGGACGCGTTCTGCCGGCTCTTTCGCACCCGGGTGCGATACCTCAAGCCGCACGGCGCGCTGTACCACGCCGCCGCCACCGACGAGTCCCAGGCGGCGGCGGTGGTCGCCGCCGTCAGCGGCCACAATCCCGACCTGCCGGTGCTGTGCCTGCCCGGCTCGACACTCGCTCAACTCGCCGTCGGCGCGGGCCTGCCGGTGGTCGCCGAAGCCTTCGCCGACCGCGGTTACCTGCCCAACGGGTCGCTGGTGCCGCGCGGCACGCCCGGGGCGCTGATCAGCGACCCGGAGGAGGTGGCCACCCGGGCGGTACGGATGGCCACCGAACGGACCGTCGTGGCAGTGGACGGCACCGTGATCCCCTGCCCGGTCGAGTCGATCTGCGTCCACGGCGACACTCCGGGCGCGGTGTCCGCCACCGAGCTGGTACGCGCCAGCCTGATCGACGCCGGCGTCACGGTGGCGCCGTTCGCCTGAGCGCCGGGCGTCGAGCCCGCTGCCCTATGCGTCGAGGCCGCGCAGCACCAGGGGCAGCCGGGTCGCGGCACCGTCGACCACGCGCACCGGAATTCCCCAGTCCTGCCGGGTCAGATGGCAGGCCGCGTGCTCGACGTCCGCGTCGCAGGTCGCCGCCTGGGCCGTGACCTGGAGTACCCCGGCGGTCACGTCGCCGTTGAGCACCAGCCGACGGGACAGCTCGGTGCCCGTGCCACCGCCGTCGAGCAGCAGCTCCGGCGGGGACGCCGACACCACCAGCCGGGTCGACGGCCCGAACGTCTCGTCGAGCTTCTGCCCCGGCGCGGGGGTGAAGACGATGTCCAGCGTGACGTCGCCCGCCGCCACGTCGGTCGGCTTGCGCTCGGTACGGTGCCGAGGGCCGTCCACCGTGCTCGCACCAGCCGCAGACAGCGCGCCGGGTGCGAGTCGGGTCAGCCGGTGCGCGGCCGACTCCACCACCAGCACCTCACCGGACGGGGTGAGCACCAGGTCGCTCGGCTCGGCCAACCCGTCCGCGACCGTGGACACCTGGTTGCTGGCCGGGTCGAAGCGGCGCACCGCGCCGTTGTACGTGTCCGCGATCAGCACCGAGCCGTCCGGCAGCGCACAGACGCCCAGCGGGTGCTGGAGCAGTGCCGACTCGGCCGGCCCGTCCACGTGCCCGAAGTCGAACAGGCCCTGCCCGACGGCGGTTCCCAGCACCCCGTTCTGGACGTACCGGATCGCGCTGGTCTCGCTGTCGGCCACCCAGAGCCGGGAGCCGTCGGCCGAGACGGAGAGCCCCGACGGCTGCGCCATCCAGGCCTCGGCCAGCGGCCCGTCACGCAGCGCCTCGACGGTGGTGCCCGCGTACATGCCGGCGGTCCGCTTGATCGGGTCGAACCACCAGAGCTGGTGGATACCCGCCATCGCGATGATCAGTTTGTCGTCGTACCAGGCCAGGTCCCACGGGGACGAGAGGTCCACCGAGAGCGCGTCGTGGGCGTGGTCGTCGACCGAGGCGCGCCACTGCCGCCCGCTGCCGGCCACGGTGACCACCTCGCCGGACTCCAGCCGTACGCCGCGCAGGAGGTGGTTGACGGTGTCGGCGACCACCAGGTCGTAACCGGCCACCTCGGCGACGTGCGTGGGCAGCAGGCACAGGCCCTGCGGCTCGGAGAAGGTCGCCGAGCCGACCGGCCCGTCGGCCCGACCCCGCTCGCCCGAGCCGATCCGACGCACCAGCGTCTCGCCGTCCGGGGACACCTCGACCAGTGAGTGCCGCGCCGAGTCGGACACCAGCAGGTTGCCGTCCGGCAGCAGCGCCGCCTTGCCCGGGAAGCGCAGTGCCGTCTCCGGCGCCGGCGGCGGAACGTACGGCCCGTCACCCCGGTGCAGGGTGCCCTTGGCCTCGTGGGTCGCGATCAGCTCGTCGATCAGCCGGGCCAGACCCTCGGCGTGACCCTCGCCGGCCATCGTGGCCACCACGTACCCCTCGGGGTCGATCACCGAGAGGGTCGGCCAGGCGCGGGCCGCGTACTGCTGCCACATGTCCAGGTCGGGATCGTCGAGTACGGGGTGGTGCACGCCGTACCGCTCGACGGCGGCGACCAGCGCGTCGGCGTCCTTCTCGTGCTCGAACTTCGGCGAGTGCACGCCGATCACGACGAGCACGTCGCCGTACTTCTCCTCCAGCGGGCGGAGCTCGTCGAGTACGTGCAGGCAGTTGATGCAGCAGAAGGTCCAGAAATCGGCAAGGACGATCTTGCCGCGCAGGTCCTGCAGGGTCAGGTCCTTGCCGCCGGTGTTGAGCCACTGCCGGCCCCGAAGCTCAGGTGCCCGTACGCGCGCTGTCGTTCCCATGCCTGCCAGCCTGCCACGCCCCGCAGCCCCGGCCACGGGCACCGCCCCAAACCGCTCAGCGCCAGCGGATCATGCGTTGGGCCCCGGACGCGGAGCGGCGGGGCCACGGTTGTCCGTGACCCCGCCGTCGGCGGTCCTACTTGGTTGCCGGCTTGAGGCAGAGCACCCGGTTGGTGCCCTCGCCGGGCAGCACCACGTGGGGCTGAGCCGGGTCGGCGCACTTGTCCTTCGCGTCCACCTTGGAGACGATCGTGAACGCCCCCGCCTCGGTGCAGTTCACCGCCGAGGCGCCCTGGCCGACCTGCTTGACGCAGGTGCCGACCGCAGGGTCGAAGGCCGGCGTTTTGTCCGCCCCACCGAACTTGCCGAGCAGCATCAGCAGGCCGAGCGGCACCGCCAGGATGAGCACGGCGGCGATCAGCACCGCGGCCAGAACCCGTCCGTTGCGCACCTTCGGCACGGGCGGCTCGGCCTTGGGCTCCTCCTCCGCGTCCGGCTTGAACGCGTCGAACCGTCCCTGGTCCGATCCGGTGGCCTCCTGACCCCAGGCCGGCGCGGACTGCGGCGGCGGGAAGGCCGGGAACTGCGCGCCCGGTGCCTGCTCGCCGGCCGGCCCGCCGAAGCCCGCAGCGCCGCTCACCGCAGCGACCCCGGAGGCCGGTGCACCCGGGCCGAACGGGTCGGCCGGACGTTCACCGCCGGACTGCGGTCGAACCCCGTTCATCGGCCGGTTGTTGCCCGGTGCGTCGACGAAGGAGGGCACACCGGGCGGGAACGCCGGCGGCGCGGCGGCGGCCGCGGAGGGCTCACCGAAGGCGTTGGGCGCGGACGACCGGTCGGACTGCGAGTCGTCGCCCCAACCGGGGAAGCCTTGCCGCTCCGACCCGTTCTGCCAGTCCGGCGGACCCTGACGCTCCGGCGCCTGCTGCCAGTCCGGTGCGCTCGGGCGACCGGCGTCCTGCTGCCAGTCAGGCATGCTCGGGCGCTCCGGCGCCTGCTGCCAGTCCGGTGCGGCCGGGCGGCCGGCATCTTGCTGCCAGTCGGGGGTGCTCGGGCGGCCGGCGTCCTGCTGCCAGTCCGGTGCGCTCGAACGGCCGGCGTCCTGCTGCCAGTCGGGCATGCCCGGGTGCTCGGGGCTCGGGTCGGCCTGGAACGCCTCCGGGCCCGCCTGCTCCGGCTCGTCGTCCTCGGGCCGGGCCGGACGGCCGTACACCCGGGGTTGGGGCGTGGCGGCGCTGGCCGGCCGCATGGCCTGGTCGGTCGGGGGCATCACCCGGCTGGCCAGCGGCACCGAGGCGCTCGCGGAGGCACGGCCCGCCGCTCCGGCGGCCGATTCGGCGTCCGACACCGGTACGACCGCGCGGCCCGCGCCGGCCTCCGGGGACGTACGCGGAGAAGGCACCACGGCGGCACCCGCCGACGCCTCCTCGGCGCGGCCCCAGGCGGCGGGCTCGGCGGCGTCCGGGGTGTCCCGCTCGGGGTATGCCGGCTGCTCAGGGATCGGGGCGTACGGCGTCGAGGGCACGAAGTCGGCCGGCGGGGCGGCGGCGAGGCTGGCACCCGGTACGCGCTGCTCCTGCGGGGGCAGCGGCACGGCGTTGGCGGGTGAGATGCCGGGTGCGGGTGCGGGCTGGTAGACCGGCGGCTCGTCGCCCCGGTCGGCGTCCCAGCCGCCGCGTGCCTGTGCGGAGGCCTCCGCCTCGGCGCGGCCCCACACCTCGCCCGGTGACCACGGCTCGATTGCCGCGACGCCAGGGCTGGCCTGCGGCGGGTTGTCCGGGCCGGCGGCGGCCCACCCGGGCGTCGGGTCGCTGCTGGGCACGCTGACGCTGGCCCGGGCGGACGCGGGGCCGGACTGCTCGGCCTGGGGCCATGCGGTCGGTTCCGGACGCTCGGCGGGCTGGTCCTGGGGCGGGAGCACCCAGTCCGGCTGCTGCGGACGGCTCTCCGCGCCGCCCCACGTCGTGGGCTGCGGGGCATCGTCCTGCGCCGGCCAGTTGGCGGCCGGGACCTGGGCCGCGCCGCGCGCCCCGGCCGACTCGGCCTGCGCCCAGCCAGGAGACGCCTGCTCGGCGGGCTGGCCCCAGGTCTGGGGTGCCTGCTCGGCCGGCGTCCACACGGGCTGGTCCTCCCGTGCCGCGGCCGCTCCGACGGCCCAGCCGCCCGACCCCGACGGGTCGTCCTGCTGGGCGGGTACGCCAGCGCGGCCGGCGGGCTGCGCCGGCTCGGGGTGCCACTCCGGGGCCGGCGGGCTGGCCTGGCCTGCGCCGGCTGCCCATCCGCCGGAGCGGGACGGGTCGTCCTGGGCGGGCCACGCGGTGGTGGCCGGGGGCACCTGGGCTGCGCCTCGCGCGGCCGGCTGGGCCTGCGCCCAGTCGGGCTGCTGCTCGGCAGAGGCGGCGGGCCAGGCGGGGGCGGCCTGCTCGGGCGGCGTCCAGCCCTGCTGCGGCGGAGTCCACTGGGCGGGTTGGGCCGGCTCGGATGGACCACCGGCGGCCCACGCGGGCTGCGCGGGATCGCTGAGCTGAGGTGCGGCGGCCGCATCCCAGGCGGGATTCGGCTGCTGCTCGGCCTGGGTGGCCCAGGACGGGTTCGGCCGGGCGGGTGGCGGGGGTGGTGCCCAGCCCAGGTCGGGGCCGGTGGCGTTGTAGCCGTTGTCCGGCTGCGCCGGGCGGTCGCCGTACGGCGCCGGTCCGCCGGCGCCCGGCGACACCTCGTCCGGCTCCTGGCCGGGACGGTGCGGGCCCTCGGACGTCATGGGTGCGCCTCCTCCATCACATGTCGGCCGCCGGTGCCGATCGTCTCCTCGGCATGGTTGCCGGCGTCACCGGCGTACCGCCGTGCCGGCTCCCCGCACCGTATCCGGTGGCCCCTTGGGGCGTCCAAGGAGCACCGGTCGTCACTGCCCGTCGCCGGCTGGCGTCGAGCAGCTTCTATCGGCTCGGCGTCGGCCGGGCCGGCGGGCGGCGACCGAAGCCCACCGTACCGGGCGCTGCGGCAGGGCGGAATCCCGGTGTCACGTGCTGGCGTCCCGGTGTGAACTGCGGGCGGAATGCCGATGGCCCACCCGGTGAGCCGGGTGGGCCATCGATCTGGAGGAGGTGAGGAAAGTCGTGGAGCGTCAGCTCATGTGACGCTGGGCGATGACGAGAAGCTCCTCGCGAACGGCCGGCGAAGTCGCCGAGCGCAGCGCGTGCTCGATGGCACGCGCGCGGCGGTTGGCGTCGCGGTGGTTGCGGATTCGCTCGATCATGCTGCTCATTGCTGGGTCCCCCTGGCTATTCGGTTGTCGGCCCCTGATGTGTCTATTCAACAGCAGAAGCCGGCCAACTTCCATCGATTATTAGGTGAGCTGAGACACTTGCCTAACAATCAAAGGTCAACAGGGCTCGCGGCCGACGGTTCCGTCGCCCAACAGACACGGCCGGTGTGCCGGGCGTTAACCCGTGGCACACCGGCCGTGGCTGGCGTTGCGGACCGGTCAGGTCCAGGCGAGCAGCGCCGCCTCGGGGTCGGCGAGGAAGTCCCCGATGTCGCGCAGGAACTTCGAGCCCAGCTCACCGTCGATGATCCGGTGGTCGAAGCTCAGCCCCAGCGTGGTGACCTGACGGGGCTTGACCTTGCCCTTGTGCACCCAGGGCATCTCCCGCACCGCGCCGAAGGCGAGGATCGCCGACTCACCAGGCGGCAGGATCGGCGTCCCGGTGTCCACCCCGAACACCCCGACGTTGGTGATGGTCAGGGTGCCGCCCGACATGTCCGCGGGCGAGGTGCGGCCGGACTTCGCCGTCTGCACCAGGTTGTTCAGCGCGTCCGCCAACTCCCGCAGGGGGAGCCGGCCGGCGTCCTTGACGTTCGGCACGATCAGACCGCGCTCGGTGGCCGCCGCGATGCCGAGGTTCACGTACTCCTTGACCACGATCTCGTCGCCCGCCCAGGTCGAGTTGACCATGGGGTGACGCTTGACGGCCAGCAGCACGGCCTTCGCCACCAGGAGCAACGGCGAGACCCGTACCTCGCGCCACTCCCGCCGGCCCCGCAGGCGCTCCAGGGCCTTCATCGCCCGGGTCACGTCGACGGTCAGGAACTCCGTCACGTGTGGGGCGGTGAACGCCGAGCGGGACATGTTCTCGGCGGTGAGCTTGCGGACCCCCTTGACCGGGATGCGCTGCTCACGGTCCGCGCCGAAGCTCGCGGCGCTCGTCGCGGTCGAGGTGGCGATGATCGGCTCGGCCGCCGCCGTGGCCCCGCTCAGCGCCTGCTGTACGTCCTCCCGGGTGATCGAGCCCAACGGCCCCGACCCGGTCAGCGTCCGCAGGTCGACCCCGAGATCCTTGGCAAGCTTGCGCACCGGCGGCTTGGCCAACACCCCCGCCGCGACTGCCCCGACCGCCCCGCCGCGTCGATCATGGACGTGTGGTGCCGGAATCGTGGGAGTACCAGCCGGCTTGTCACCCACCACAACTCCATGATCGACCCCAGCGGGGGCCACGGTGGTCGCGGTCTGCGCCGGAACGGCGCCCTTGCGGGGGCGGCGCTTCGCGCTGGTCGTACGCGGGCCGTAGCCGACCAGCACCGCCGTCCGCCCGCCCGGGGCCGCACCGCCGATCAGGCCGGGCTCGATCATGCCCTCGGCCGGTGCCACCTCCACCGCCGCCAGCGACGCCGCCGACGGAGTGGGCAGGTCACCGTCGGGCGTGGCCGTGGTGGACGGGGTGTCCAGCGGGCCCGCGCCCGGGTCGGTGTCGATCGCGATGATCGGCGTACCGACCTCGACCGTGGTGCCCTCCGGGTGGTGGATGGCCTGCACCTGCCCGGCCCACTTCGCCGGGATCTCCACCGCCGCCTTGGCCGTCTCGACCTCGACGATCGGCTGGTTCAGCTCGATCGTGTCGCCGACCTTGACCAGCCAGGCCAGGATCTCGCCCTCGGTCAGCCCCTCGCCCAGGTCGGGCAGGTTGAACGTCTTGATCCGGGACATGTCACTCACCAGCCGAAGGTGCGGTCGACAGCGTCGAGCACCCGGTCGAGGTCGGGCAGGTATTCCTCTTCCACCCGAGCGGCCGGGTAGGGGGTGTCGAACCCGGTAACCCGTAGCACCGGCGACTCCAGCGAGTAGAAGCACTCCTCGGTGATCCGCGCGGCCAGCTCGGCGCCCAGACCGATGTTCGACGGCGCTTCGTGCACCACCACCGCGCGTCCGGTGCGCTTCACCGACTCGTACACCGCGCCCAGGTCCAGCGGCGACAGCGTGCGCAGGTCGATGACCTCCAACTCCCGGCCGTCCTCGGCGGCGGCCGTCGCCGCCTCCAGGCACGTGCGGACCATCGGGCCGTACGCCAGCACCGTCGCGTCCGTGCCGGGCCGCACCACCCGGGCCGAATGCAGGGGGTACGCGTCGGACAGCGGCGCGTCCAGGTCGACCTGGCCCTTCTCCCAGTAGCGCCGCTTGGGCTCCAGGAAGACGATCGGGTCGTCCGAGGCGATGGCCTGCTGGATCATCACGTACGCGTCCTGCGGGTTGGCGCAGGACACCACCTTCAGGCCGGCGGTGTGCGCGAAGTACGCCTCCGGCGACTCGGAGTGGTGCTCCACCGCGCCGATGCCGCCACCGAACGGAATTCGGATGACCATCGGGATGCTGAGCTTGCCGCCCGACCGGTAGTGCATCTTCGCCACCTGCGACACGATCTGGTCGTACGCGGGGTAGACGAAGCCGTCGAACTGGATCTCGCAGACCGGCCGGTAGCCGCGGATGGCCAGGCCGACGGCGGTGCCGATGATGCCGGACTCGGCCAACGGGGTGTCGATCACCCGCTGGTCACCGAAGTCCTTCTGGAGCCCGTCGGTGATCCGGAAGACGCCGCCGAGCTTGCCGACGTCCTCGCCCATGATGATGACCTTGGGGTCGGTCTCCAGGGCGCGGCGCAGGCCGGTGTTGAGGGCCTTGCCGAGGGTGAGCGTCTCCGTGGCCATCAGTGGGCGCTCCCCTCGAACGACTCCATGTAGCGGTTGAACTGCGCACGCTGCTCGTCGAGCAGCGGCGACCCGTTGGGGTAGACGTGGTCGAACATCGTCACCGGCTCCGGGTCGGGCATGGTGAGTACGCGCTCGCGCAGGTGTACCGCCTCGCGGCGGGCCTGCTCGTCGACCTCGGCGAAGAAGGCCGCGTCGGCGATCTGCTGCCTCTCCAGGAAGGTCCGGACCCGGAGGATCGGGTCCTTCGCCTGCCACGACTCCACCTCGCTGGCGATCCGGTAGCGGGTCGGATCGTCGGAGGTGGTGTGCGCGCCCATCCGGTAGGTGTACGCCTCGATCAGGCTCGGCCCCTGCCCGTGCCGGGCGTTGTCCAGCGCCGTGCGGGTGACCGCGTACGACGCCAGCACGTCGTTGCCGTCCACCCGTACGCCGGGGAAGCCGAAGCCGGCGGCCCGCTGGTAGAGCGGGACGCGGGTCTGCCGCTCCAGCGGCTCGGAGATCGCGTACTGGTTGTTCTGGCAGAAGAAGACCAGCGGCGCGTTGAACACGCTGGCCCAGACGAACGCCTCGTTGACGTCGCCCTGGCTGGTCGCCCCGTCGCCGAAGTAGGCGATCGCGGCCTCGCCGTCGTCGGTGCCGACCTTGCCGTCCATGGTGATGCCCATGGCGTACCCGGTCGCGTGCAGGGTCTGCGCGCCGATGACGATCGTGTACATGTTGAACTTGAACTCGTTCGGGTCCCAGCCGCCCTGGTCGACGCCGCGGAACAGGCCGAGCGGCATGATCGGATCGATGCCCCGGCAGTAGAGGACCCCGTGCTCCCGGTACGTCGGGAAGGCCATGTCCTGGGTCCGCAGCGCGCGTCCGGAGCCGACCTGCGCGGCCTCCTGGCCGAGCAGGCTGGCCCAGAGGCCCAGCTCGCCCTGCCGCTGGAGCGCGGTCGCCTCGGCGTCCAACTTGCGGACCAGCACCAGGTCGCGGTAGAGCCCGCGGTACTCCTCGTCGGAGAAGTCGACGCGGTACTCGGTGCCGTCCGGCCCGGTGGCGCTGTCGATCCGCTCGCCTTCGGGGGTGAGCAGCTGCACCAGCTCGGGATCGCCGGTCGCGCCCTTCTTGGAGCGGGAAGCTGCCCGCCTGCTGCGGGTGGTGCCCCCGGGGTCGCCCTTTGCCATCGGTCTCTCCCTGTCGTGTCTGCGTCGGCACCGGGGGGTCACCCGGCCACGCAACTCGTGCGCCTGTCCGGCTGCTGCCGGACCGGTTCCTGGCGGCCGCGCCTAGCCCGGGTGGGGGTTGCCGCGCGGCGTGAGCCGGGTTCTGGCCGAACCCGGATCGGGAGCGCCGGCGCCGGGCCGCGTCTGCCGCAGGGGTGCGCGGAGGTCGCGGCTGCGTTGCCGTCGTGTTCCATATTCGCAGAGCAGGTGAGCGCGCCCACAGTACGCCCGGCCCGCATTCCGACCGTCCACGGTTTGCTGGCGTTTGTCGTCATCGTGCCGTAGCGCGTCCACCGGGAGTTCCGGTACTGATTCGTCACCGTTCGGTCAGTGTCGCGTGTCGACACGCGGTGGGTGTTGGCTGACGGACGGTAACTGGACGAGGCTGATTACCGCAGGATCGTGCCGATCGGGTGATTGGCCGGGATTGACCCCCGGCCGTCACCCCGTGCGACCTCCGACAGTGACCGCAGGGGCCGACGACAAGGGGTGTGTGGTGGACGAGTCAGGTGACGGCCCCGGCACACCCGCGCTCGGCCGCCACCGCTCGCCGGGCGGCTACCGCCGGGTGATCGGTGCGCACCGGGCACCGGGTGCGGGCGGCCCCTCCCGGGGCTACCTGCTCACCGTCGCGCTGCTGGCCGGCACCGCGTCGATGCCCGTCCTGGCGGCGATCAGCGCCGGCTCGGCCACCCCGGGTACCTCCGCGTTGCCGGACACCAGCACCCCGTTCATCCCGACCCCGTCGGTCGGGCCGGTGGTCATCCCGATGCCGGTGACCAGTCAGCCGCCGCCCGTGCTCCCGACACCCGACACACCCAGTGCCGGCCCGACAGCGACCGCCGACTGGCTGCCCGCCGCGCCCCGGCGTGTCCCGGACGACTCGTGGTACGGCCCGAGGGTGGACGACCGGGTGCCCACCCGCCGGGTCGTTTCCGCGCCGCCAGCCCCCCGACCCACGCGGAGCACGCCGCCCGCCGCGCCACCGCCCAGCCCGTCGCCGGTGCCGTCGCCGACCGGCCCACCGGACCCGACCGAGACGTCGTCCACACCGAGCCCGTCGCCAACCGATCCGGCGACACCCACCACGACCGACCCGTCGACACCCACCACGACCGACCCGTCGACACCCACCACGACCGACCCGTCGACACCCACCACGACCGACCCGTCGACACCCACCACGACCGACCCCTCGACCGCCACCGCAGTCCCCACCAGCACCCTCTCCGCGCCGGCAAGCACACCTCCCCCGTCGCCCACCCCACGACCGTCCGCCACCCCACGCCCGTCGCCCACCCCACGCCCGTCGCCCACCCCACCCGAGCCCACAACGGCGCCGCCACCAACGCTCGCGCCCAGCCCCACCGCCGCGCCCGAGCCCGCCGCGCCCGAGCCCGCCGCGCCCGCGCCCGAGCCCGCCGAGCCCCGAGTCCGCCGCGATCTTGCACTTTCTGTCGAGACATAAGGTTCGATCCGCCTATAACGACAACAGAAACCGCAAGATCGGCGCGATCGTGGAGGCCGCCACCCGGAACCGACGACGCCAGGGTTCCCTCGGGCAGGCGCCAACCCCGCGCAGCCACGGGCCTTCGGTGATCAAGAGGTTTGCGTCAAGAATCGTGGTCGCGGTGACGCGAACTTCTTGATCACCGCGAGCGACCGTAGGGGGGTGGGTGCGCGGGGGGCGTGGGGGGCGACCGTTGGGATGGCGTGTCGGTCCGTCGGTCGGCGGCCGGACCCGTGCATTCGAGGGCCTTCCCGGCGGTACGGTGACGGGCAGGTGTCGCCGAGGCGGCGCTGGTCGGTGGTGGGCGCGTACCAGAGGGGGTGGCGTGGGCGGCGGTGCGGAACCCCGCCCGGTCGCTGCCCGCCCCGGACCGGGGCTGCGGGTGGCCCGACTCGTCACCGAGCTGACCGCCCCGGCCGTGCTGGTGTCGCTGCTGATCGTCACGGTGAGCTGGCACAGCACCCGGGGCAGTGCCCGGGGCCTGGTGTGGGGCCTGCTCGCGACGGTCTTCGTCACCGGCATCCCGTTCGCCTACATCGTCGGAGGGGTTCGTCGAGGACGGCTCACCGACCACCACATCGGTCGTCGGGAGCAGCGGCGGGTACCCCTGCTGGTCGGTCTCGGCTCGGTCGCCGCCGGCCTCGCGCTGCTCCTCGTCCTCGGCGCGCCGCGGCCGTTGCTGGCGCTGGCGGTGGCGGGGCTGGTCGGACTGGTGGTCGCCGTATCGGTGAGCCACTGGTGGAAGATGTCGATCCACTCGGCGGTGTCCGCCGGCACCCTGGTCATCCTGGCGCTGACCTTCGGGCGTGGGTTCCTGGTCGCCGCGCCGCTGTTGGGCGTGGTCGGCTGGTCCCGCGTACGTCTGCGGGACCACACCATCTCTCAGGTGCTCGCCGGCGGAGTGCTCGGCGCGTTGATCGCCGCGATCGTCTTCGGCCTCCTGCGCTGAGCGACCGCGCCGACTGCGCTGGGCGACCGCGCCGACCGTGCCGAGTGAAGGACCGCGCCGACTGCGACTCCACCTCGCCCCGCTGCGCCCGGCTTACAGGGCCGCGCCGCACCGGACCGCGCCGCACCGGACCGGACCGCTCACAGCACCGGACCGCTCACAGCACCGGACCGCTCACAGCACCGGACCAGACCGGGCGGGCGGCTCTGCGCCACCCGCCCGGTTGCCGTCAGGCGCCGTCGTCGGCGAGGCGGTGCCGGTTCGCCTCGATCCAGGCGTCCAGCGCGGCCGGGTCGTCCGGGTCCACGCCGTCGGCCATCAGTTGAGCGACCGCCGCGGTGGCCGGGCTGCGCCGCTCGCCGGTCGAGTAGAGCCGGGCGAACTCCGCGACCATCTCCTCGATGGCCTCGTCGGTCCGCTCGGCGGCGGCCTCGGGAAGCCCTCGCTGGCGCGACGCGTACCGGGCCCAGGCGCGCAGGACCCGGGGCAGCATCGCCGCGTCGTCCATGTCGAGCACGGCACGACGGTGCACCCAGTCGAGCAGGAAGAGGCCGGACACCGCCGGGCTCCACCGCATCGGGTCCGAGTCGGGGAAGGACGCGGCGTGGTCCAGCAACAGGCTCAGGCAGAAGTGCAGCGACGCGAGCTCGGGACCGTCGACGCTGTCGAGCCCGAACCGGGCGGCCTCCGGCGACGCCAGGAAACGCCGGACCAGGTCGGTGCGCTCGGCGGCGGAGAGCGGTTCGACCTCGGCCGGGCCGGTCGGCACGGCGGCCATGGGCAGCACCGCGAGCCGGGCGCCCACCAGCGCGCGGTCGGTGGCGAGTGAGCCCTCGCCGGGCAGCTCGCTCAGGTCGTCGGTGACGGAGAGGTGACGGGCCACCTCGCCCCGCAGCCGGGCCGGGTCCTCGGTACGGAACCAGGTCAGCTCGTCGTCGGCGCACATCTGCCGGACCTGGTCCAGGATCCGCTCGGCGGGCCCGCCGACGAAGATGTCCTTGGTGATCCCGATGTTGTGGTCGATGAGGGCCACCAGTGCGTGCTCCGAGCCCCCGGCCGCGTCGTCGTACGCGAAGGTGGCGAGGTAGGAGGTCTGGTCGCCGTACACGTCCCCGTACGCCCAACTGCCGGTGAGGTGCACCCGGCCGAGCTGACCGGACCAGGCGGGCGCCTGGCTGCCGGGGCGTACCCGATCGGCGCCCTCGGCGCTCGGGACGAGCGTGGCGAAGACCTGCCGGATGGTGGTCGCCGCCGCGATCCGACGGCGGGCGGTGGCGGCGAGGAATCCGGTGACGAACTCCCGCACGGCGGTGTCGCGGTCGGTTTCCGCGATGGCGTAGACACTGCCCAGCAGCGCGCTGCCGAGCATCTCGGCGTCGAGGGCGGACTCCAGCTTGGTCACGTCGCGTGCGGCGTACAGCACCGCGTCGTAGGGGGTCTGAGGCGTGGCCATGCTTCGACCCTACGCCGCTCGGGGCGTACGCAGAGGCGTCAGCGGCGGGCAGCCTCGCGGAGCGCGTCGCGCGCCTGCGCGTACGAGGCGAGCACGACCCGTACCGGAGCGAGCACGTATTCCTCGCCGACCTCGGCGACGCGGACTGTCAGCCGCTGCCGGGCGCGGGCCCGCGCCCGGCGGGCCGCCCAGCGCACCACCGGCCGGGTCAGCGCCGCCACCAGCAGCCCGGCCAGCAGACCACCGAGCAGCAGCACGGTCGGCACCGGCACCTGCCCGACCATCGGGTTGTCCAGCGCCGGCAGGCCGAGCGCCCGCAGGGCGTAGCCGAGCGCCAGCCAGCCCAGGCCGACCACGGCAGCCAGGGTGACCAGCCACTGCACACCGCCGACGACGCGCCACCACACCGGCTGGCGGTCCAGGCCGAGGTCGGTGCCGGCGATCGCCCGGTCCAACGCGTCCGGCAGGTCGTCGAGGCGGGACCGGGCCGCCGAGGTCACGGCCGTCGGCCAGGCGGCGGGCAGGTCGCCGGCGGCCCGGTCGGCCACCGCACGGATCGCCAGGCCGAGCGCGGATCGCTGGGCGGCCGTCGGGTCGGGCACCGAGGTCGCCGCGACCAGGCTCTCCGCCGGGTCGGCGTCCGCGCCGGCCGGACCGGGCAGGTGCAGTCGGCGCAGCGGGTCGGGCCGGAAACGCCGCCAGCCCCGAACCACCGGCCAGCCGGTGGCCGCTACGGCCCGATGCCGGTACGCCCGCTCGACCGCCTCGCTCACCGTCGGCACACCGGCGGTGTCGGCCAACGCCCGTTTCAGCGCGGCGACGGTCGCGTCGTCCGGACCACCCGCCGGCCGGGCCGAGCCGATCATTCCGTCCAGCCCGGCGACCACCGTGTCGACGTCGCCGGCCAGTCGACGCAGGGCAGCCTGCCGTTCGGCGACCGTACGTTCCAGCGCGGTGCGCAGCCCGACCATCCCGGCCGGGTCGATGGCGGTGGTGGCGAGCAGTGGCACGCCGGTCAGCCCGTCGGAGTCGAGCAGTCGGCGCAGGTCGTCCAGGACGCGGGGCAGCTCGGCCGCCGGCAGTCGGTCGGCCTGGTTGAGCACGACCAGGGTGACGTCCCGGTGCCGGTGGAACTCGCGCAGGTAGCTGTCGTGGATGACCCGGTCGGCGTACTTCTGCGGGTCGACCACCCAGACCACCTGGTCGACCAGGCCGAGCAGCCGGTCGACCTCGAGGCGGTGGGACCGCTGTACCGAGTCGAAGTCCGGCAGGTCGAGCAGGATCAGCCCGTGCAGGGGCGTCTCGTCGTCGCCGTCGAGCGCGCTCTCGCGTACGAAGCGGTGCCGGGGCAGCACCCCGATCCAGTCGAGCAGGCGGTTGGCGTCCTCCAGCGGGCCCCACACGCACGCGTGCGTCACGCCGGTGGTCGGTCGGCGGACACCGACGGGCGAGAGTTCCAGTTGGGCCAGCGCGTTGAACAGGCTGGACTTGCCGCTGCCGGTCGCGCCGGCGAGGGCGACGACGGTGTGGTCGCGGGACAGCGCGAGCCGGGTGCCGGCCCGCTCGACCAGGGTGTGCGCGGGCACCAGCTCGGCGTCGGGCAGCAGGCCGTCGACGGCGGTCAGGAGCCGGCGTACGGCGCCCAGGCGGGTGATCAGCGCGTCAGGGTCGATCCGCTGGTCGCCGCGGAAGACCTCGCGTACCCGGCCGGCGATGTTGCTCACCGTGAACCCTCCTCGTCGCCGGCCGGCAGGGTGTCGGTGGCCAGGCCGCTGTGGTGCCGGGCCAGCTCGACCCGTCCGGCCGCCCGGCGTAGCGCCTCGCCGGCCGCGTCGGCGGGCCGGGCGTCGGCGGTGCGGGCCAGGAAGCGGTCGGCCTCCGCGTCCAGCAGCGTCCGCACCCGGGCCAGGAGGTCGACCCGGGCCTTGGCAGCGAGGGTACGCACCGCCTGGTCGCCGAAGATCGCCTGGAGTACGGCTTGCGCGGCGACGGTCGTGCCGGCCCCCGTGGCCACCTCCAGCCCGGTGGGGATGAACGCGGTCGAGGCGAATACGGCGATCATGACGGCCAGCCCGGTGGCGTTCACCGCGTACGCGGCGGTACGGGCGACGAACCTCTTGTCGGCGCCCTCGACCCGAACCAGCTCCAGCACGGCGCGTTGCCAGTCCCGGACCATCCGTTCGGCGCGCTCGGGCAGGTCGTCGCTCGGATAGGCGAGCCCCGGTTCGAGCAGATCCGCGCCCGCCGGGTGCGCCTTCCACCCGGTGTACGCGGATTCGGCGGCCTCGGACGCCACACCCCGCAGCAGGGTGACGAGCTGCGACTCGATGGCATTGCGCAGTTCGGAGGAGGGCGCGGGACGGCCGGTGACGGCTGCCACCATCCGGTCCCGGAGACGCCCGATGCGGGCCTCCAGCGTGCGGAAGAACTCGCCGGTGCCGACGAACTCCTGCCAGCGGGCCAGCACCTCGCCGCGCAGCAGCCGCCCGTCCCGCAGACCCTGCTCGACGGTCCGCTCGGCTCCGCGGTACGCGGCCCGGACCCGTTCGTCCAACCCGTCGGCGGCGGTCACCTGCTCGTCGGCGGCGTCGGCCAGTTCCTCGACGGCGGGGTGCAGGGCGGCCAGCGCACCGTCGAGCGTCTGGCGGACCACGGCGGCGCGGGCGTCGGCGTCGGCGGCCAGCCGGGCGAACCATTCGGCCAGCGGAGCCGTAACCCCCTCGGGGAGCAGTCCCTGACCGTCGACCCAGGTCTCGGGCAGGACGAACAGCGGCGCGCGGCCCAGATCCTGGGCGGCGAGCATCTCGGCGAGGTGCGCGGCGATCTCGTCGCTGGCCTCGGCGGGGACCCGGTCGAGCACCATGGCGATCACGGCCCCCCGGCTCCGCGCGCTGCGCAGCAGCTCCCACGGCACCGCGTCGGCGTACCGGGCGGCGGTGGTGACGAAGAGCCACAGGTCGGCGGCGGCGAGCAGTTGGCTCGCGAGTGCGCGGTTGGCGTCGACCACCGAGTCGATGTCCGGTGCGTCGAGGAAGGCCAGCCCCGGGGGTAGCGCCGGGGCGGTCACCAGGTGCAGGGAGCGCGGGTCGTCGCTCGGCTCGGTGGTACGCGTCAACCCGGGCAGCAGGTCGCCCTGCCGGAACCAGGCCGCGTCGGCCGGGTTGCACACCAGCACCGGGGACCGGGTGGTGGGCCGCAACACACCGGCGGCGCTGACGCGGGCCTTGACCAGGCTGTTGACCAGGGTCGACTTGCCCGCGCCGGTGGAGCCGCCGACCACCACCAGCAGCGGGGCGTCCAGCCGGGCCAGCCGGGGCAGCAGGTAGTCGTCGAGCTGGTCGGTCAGGGCGCCGGCGGCGTGCCGGGCGGAGCTGGCCGAGGGCAGCGCGAGCGGATAGCGGGTGGCACCGATCGCGGCCCTCAGGCCCGACAGCGCGCCGGGGAGGCTGTCGTCCCCGGTCGTGACGGACGGCTCCTCCGCGGCGTCCGGAGGGACGGTGCGGGCGGCGACGGCGGGCGCGCCGGAACGGGTGGCGGAATCGCCGTGCGTCGTCACCGCTAAAGCGTGCCCGACCGATGCAAGGGAAGACAACCGGACGGTAATAACGTCTGGGTTGCGTCGGGTCGGCTCAACTCGACTTGACGATTGGCGAGTGCGTGGCACTATTGAGTCAAGTTCACTCAACTTGTGGTGGGGCCCGCTGCGGGCGGTGCCCGCCGAGCAGCCGCGGGCGGTGCCCGTCACCTGCACAACCTTACGAAGCGAGGAAGCGAAGATGGCACGTGCGGTCGGTATCGACCTCGGCACGACGAACTCCTGCGTCAGCGTTCTCGAGGGCGGTGAGCCCACCGTCATCGCCAACGCTGAGGGCTCGCGGACGACCCCGTCGATCGTCGCGTTCGCCCGCAACGGCGAGGTGCTCGTCGGTGAGGTCGCGAAGCGCCAGGCGGTGACCAACCCGGACCGGACGATCCGTTCGGTCAAGCGTGAGGTCGGCACGAACTGGTCCGTCGACATCGACGGCAAGAAGTACACCCCGCAGGAGATCTCGGCCCGGACCCTGATGAAGCTCAAGCGGGACGCCGAGGCGTACCTGGGTGAGCAGATCACCGACGCGGTGATCACCGTCCCGGCCTACTTCAACGACAGCCAGCGTCAGGCCACCAAGGAGGCCGGTGAGATCGCCGGCTTCAACGTGCTGCGGATCGTCAACGAGCCGACCGCGGCCGCCCTGGCGTACGGGCTGGACAAGGGCTCCAAGGAGCAGACCGTCCTGGTCTTCGACCTCGGTGGCGGCACCTTCGACGTGTCGCTGCTGGAGCTGGCCGAGGGCGTCATCGAGGTCAAGTCGACGAGCGGTGACAACCACCTCGGCGGCGACGACTGGGACCAGCGGATCATCGACCACCTGGTCAAGACGTTCCGCGGTGAGCACGGCATCGACCTCGGTCAGGACAAGATGGCTCTCCAGCGCCTCCGTGAGGCCGCCGAGAAGGCCAAGATCGAGCTGTCCGCCGCCACCACCACCAACATCAACCTGCCGTACATCACCGCCGGCTCCGCCGGCCCGCTGCACCTCGACGTGACGCTCAGCCGCGCAGAGTTCCAGCGGATGACGCAGGACCTGCTGGACCGTTGCAAGGGCCCGTTCGAGCAGGCCGTGAAGGACGCCGGCATCAAGATCTCCGACGTCGAGCACGTGATCCTGGTCGGTGGTTCGACCCGGATGCCCGCCGTGACCGACCTGGTCAAGCAGCTCACCGGCCGCGACCCCAACAAGGGCGTCAACCCGGACGAGGTCGTCGCCGTCGGCGCGGCCCTGCAGGCCGGCGTGCTCAAGGGCGAGGTCAAGGATGTCCTGCTGCTCGACGTGACGCCGCTGAGCCTGGGCATCGAGACCAAGGGCGGCATCTTCACCAAGCTCATCGAGCGCAACACCACCATCCCGACCAAGCGCTCCGAGGTGTTCACCACCGCGGACGACAACCAGCCGTCGGTGCTGATCCAGGTGTTCCAGGGTGAGCGGGAGATCGCGGCCTACAACAAGAAGCTCGGCACCTTCGAGCTGACCGGCCTCCCGCCGGCGCCGCGCGGCGTGCCGCAGATCGAGGTCGCCTTCGACATCGACGCCAACGGCATCGTCAACGTGCACGCCAAGGACCTGGGCACCGGCAAGGAACAGAAGATGACGATCACCGGCGGCTCCTCGCTGCCGAAGGACGACATCGAGCGCATGCGCCGCGACGCCGAGGAGCACGCGGAGGAGGACAAGCGCCGCCGCGACGACGCCGAGACCCGCAACGTGGCCGAGGCGCTCCAGTGGCAGACCGAGAAGTTCCTCGCCGAGAGCGGTGACAAGCTGCCCAGCGAGAACCGCGAGCAGCTCAACGAGGCGCTCGGCGAGCTGCGGGGTGCCCTGGGCGGCCAGGACATCGAGAAGATCAAGTCGGCGCACGAGAAGCTGGCGCAGGTGTCCCAGCAGGCCGGCTCGCTGCTCTACGCGCAGCAGGCCGAGCAGGGTCAGCCCGGCGGCGAGGCCGGCCCGGGTGCGACCGGTGCGACCGGTGCGCCGGGTGGCGCGCAGGCCGGCGGGGCCGACGACGTGGTCGACGCGGAGATCGTGGACGAGGACGGCAAGAAGTGACTGCCCACCTCCGACACGTGTCCACGGCAGGGATGAGGTAGCCCCATGACGCAGAAGCCACGAGCCGCCGACCCGGGCGACACCGGGTCGACGCCGGGTGGCTCCGCGCCCACGGAGTCGACCACCGGCGCCGAGGAGCGGGTCGTCATCCGCAACAACCGCAAGCTCAGTGACGCGACGGAGCCGGAGGGCACCGCCGCCGACGCGGAGACCGGCGTACCGGCCGAGGGTCTGGTCGAGGACGCCGAGATCGTGGTCGACGAGATCGAGGCCGAGGTCAACGCCACCGATGGTCCGGAGCCCTCCGGTCCGCCGGTGGTGGACGCCCCGGCGCAGCCGGTGGACGGCGGTGGCCCGGGCACCTCGCTCGGCGCCGAGCTGACGGCCCTCCGGTCGGAGCTCGACGAGCGGACCAGGGATCTGCAGCGGGTGTCGGCGGAGTACGCCAACTACCGCAAGCGGGTCGACCGCGACCGTGCCCTGGTGCAGGAGCAGGCGACCGGCTCGGTGCTGGCCGCGCTGCTGCCGATCCTCGACGACCTGGACCGGGCACGGGAACACGGCGACCTGGTCGGACCGTTCGGAACGGTGGCGGACCAGCTCACCGCCGCGCTGGGCAAGTTCGGTCTGACCGCCTTCGGCGAGCAGGGCGACCCGTTCGACCCGACCCGGCACGAGGCGGTCGCGCACCAGACCTCGGCCGAGGTCAGCGAGCCGACCTGCGTGCAGGTCATGCGGCGCGGCTACCAGCTCGGTGAGCGGCTGCTGCGCCCCGCGCTGGTCGCGGTCGCGGATCCGGAATAGTGCGAGACGGTGACCGGGCCGTCCCGTCCCCCCTCAAGGGGTGGACGGGGCGGCCGGGCCACGACGGTCGGAAGGAGGTGGACCGGTGAGTTCGAAGGACTGGCTCGAGAAGGACTTCTACGCCGTGCTCGGCGTGGACAAGGCCGCCTCCGCGGATGACATCAAGAAGACCTACCGCAAGCTGGCGCGGGAATCGCACCCGGATCACAATCCGGGCGACCCGAAGGCCGAGGAGCGGTTCAAGGCCGTGTCCGAGGCGTACAACGTGTTGTCGGACGCCGGCCGTCGCCGGGAGTACGACGAGATGCGTTCGCTGTTCGGTTCGGGTGCGTTCCGGCGCAACGCCCGGGCCGGCGGTCAGCCGGGCGGGATGCCGTTCGACGTCTCCGACCTGTTCGGCGGTGGCGCCGGTGGCGGTGACCGTCGTTTCGGCGGTGGGGCCGGCTTCCAGGACCTGTTCAGCTCGATCTTCTCGGGCGGGCAGGCCGGTGGTCAGGCCGCGGCGCGCGGTCCGGCCCGTGGCCGGGACGTCGAGACCGAGGTGGCACTGGACTTCGGCGACGCGGTGCGCGGGGTGACCCTGCCACTGACGTTGCGCGCTCCCGGTGTCTGCGACACCTGTCACGGCAACGGCGCCAAACCCGGCACCCAGCCACGTACCTGCCCGGTCTGCCACGGGGCCGGTGTGACGAACCGCAACCAGGGGTCGTTCAGCTTCTCCGAGCCGTGCGGTAACTGCCAGGGCGTCGGAACCGTGGTGGAGGAGAAGTGCCCGGAGTGCCACGGCAGCGGCGGAGTCACCAAGACCCGCACGATGAACGTGCGCTTCCCGGCCGGGGTGGCCGACGGCCAACGCATCCGGTTGGCCGGGCGCGGTGAGCCGGGTGAGCGCGGTGGCCCGACCGGCGATCTGTTCGTGCACGTCAAGGTCCGGCCGGACGAGTTGTTCGGGCGTACCGGAGACGACCTGACGTTGACCGTGCCGGTGACCTTCGCGGAGGCCGTGCTCGGCACGGACCTGCGAGTGCCCACGCTCGACGGCGCGGTGACGCTGCGGGTGCCGCCGGGTACGCCCAGCGGCCGGGTGCTGCGGGCCCGGGGCAAGGGCGTGGTCCGTCGCGACGGGCAGGCCGGCGACCTGCTGGTCACCCTGGACGTGGTGGTGCCCGCCCGGCTGACGGACGAGGCGCGGGCCGCTCTTGAGGCGTTCGCCGAGCAGAGTCCTCCGGCGGCGCGGGAACATCTCGACGCGCGGGTGCGTCGGGTCGGTTAGTCCGGTGGGATGGACGCGGAGGTGAGCGGGATGTCGGGCGAGTTCCTCGGTTCGGGTGACCCTGCCTACGAGGCCAAGGTGCTCATGATCTCGGTGGCGGCACGGATGGCGGGGATGCACCCGCAGACCCTGCGCCAGTACGACCGGCTGGGGCTGGTGCAGCCCGGCCGGGCGGCCGGCGGTGGTCGTCGCTACAGCGTCCGGGACGTGGTGCTGCTGCGCGAGGTGCAGCGGCTCAGCCAGGACGACGGGATCAACCTGGCCGGCGTCAAGCGGATCATCGGGCTGGAACGGCTGCTGGAGCAGGCGCAGCAGCGGGTCGCGCGGTTGGAGGCGGAGTTGGACGCCGCGTACCGCCGGGTGGCCGAGTTGGAGTCGCTGGCCCGCTTCCCGGGTCGGGATCTGGTGCCGACCAACCGCACGTCCACCGCGCTGGTGGTCTGGCGTCCCCGCCGTACGACCGACCGCTGACCCACGTACCGCCCTCGGCCCGGCCCGCGCTCCGATTTTCCGGCGCGGACCGGGCCGCTTCCGTTAACCTGTCGATACGGGGTCCAAACGGCTTAATTCGGGCCTACCGGCATGGCGAGGGGGAGCGATGGCGGAGCCGGCGAAGAAAGTCGCTCAGCAGACGGAGGAACGGCTGGAAGGCTTGGCCGACACCGTCCGCGAGAAGTTCGACAAGGTCACCGAGGGAACCTTCCGCGACCGGATCAAGGAAGGGCGGTTCGCCGACCAGAGCGACCAGGCCCGACCAGAGACGGACCGCGAGCACTGAACCGGTGACCGACGTGCGGGCCGGGACCCACGGGGGGTCCCGGCCCGTTCGCCCTGCTGTGTGGCCCCGCGCCGAGCGCCTACCCCCGCGCCGATCTTGCACTTTCGCACGGTGAAATGTTCCGGTTCGTGCAGTAAGTCGGCGCAGAAAGTGCAAGATCGGCGCAACGGGAGGGCGGGGTGACGCGCGGCGTGGTTCAGCCGAGGCGGCGGTTCTCGCGGACCAGGCCGCCTTCGCACCAGTCCCGGTAGACGAAGAGATCCGGCCGGGCCAGCAGCACGCGGCCGTTGTGCGCCCAGATCTTCATCAGCTCGTCGCCGTCGCGCTCCGCCTGCTCGACGAGCTTGCGGAAGCGGCGCTTGGGGTGAGCCCGGAAGTTCGTCCGGATGCCGTCGGCGGCGTAGATGTAGAGGCAGTGCAACGCGAAGCGTCGGGCCGGGCAGGTCGGGTCCATCGCCAACTCGAAGAGCGTCAGCACCAGCCGGTCACCGGAGACCAGCAGGTCCCAGTCGGGTGGCATGGACGCCAACGGCACCGAATCCGGTTGGTACGCCCAAGCTCGCAACTCCGCCGGCGTCGGATCGACGGGGTTCGCGAAGCCGTGAAACGTCGACTCCTGCACGCTCACCGGCCAACCTTCCGCTCTCGCCCGCGGGTGGCAACGCTGCCTGCGGACCGTGGCTGCTGGGGCGAAACGGTAACCCGCCGTCGGTTACGGCGGTAGTACCCGCAGGGCGCAATTCGGCATCCGTCGGCCGGCCAGCCCGAACGGCCGTTCGGGTGTCCTGGCCACCGCCGTTGCCCTGCCTCCCATCAGCAGGACAACGGCGGTGAGCGTCAGTCGTGGACCGGGACAGCTTCCCGCCGCTGGGCCAGCGCGCGGGTGCGCAACCACCGCTTGAACCACGGGAAGTCGGGCAGCCGGGCCAGGATCGGGCCGGTCACCACGGTGATCAGGACGTACGTCGCGGCGAGCGCGGCCAACCGCGGCTCGACGCTGCCGGCGGCGACGGCGAGCCCGGCGATGACGATGGAGAACTCACCCCGGGGTACGAGCGCCAGACCGGCCCGCCAGCGACCGGGTTCGGCGATGCCGACCCGACGGGCCGCCAGGTAGCCGGTGAGCGTCTTCGTGCCCATGGTGACCACGGCCAGCGCGAGCGCCGGCAGCAGCACCGGCGGGATGTCCTGCGGGCTGGTGGTCAGGCCGAAGAACACGAAGAACACGGCCGCGAACAGATCCCGCAGTGGGGACAGCAACTCGGTGGCGTGGTGGGCCACCGGACCGGAGAGCGCGATGCCGACCAGGAACGCGCCGACCGCCGCCGACACCTGGAGCGACGCCGCGATGCCCGCGATCAGCAAGGTCAGGCCGAGTACGCCGAGCAGCAGCGCCTCCGGGTCCTTCGCCGACAGGGCGGACGAGATCAGGTGGCCGTACCGGATGGCGACCACCAGCACGATCAGCACCGTGCCCACCGCGACGGTGAGCGCGATCCCGCCGCCGAGCAGGCCGGTGCCGGCCAGTACGGCGGTGACCAGGGGCAGGTAGAGCGCCATCGCCAGGTCTTCGATGACGAGCACCGAGAGGATCACCGGCGTTTCCCGGTTACCGAGCCGACCCAGGTCGGCGAGGACCTTGGCGATCACCCCGGACGAGGAGACCCAGGTGATGCCGCCGAGCACCAGGGCGGCCACCCAGTCCCAGCCGAGCAGCAGGGCGAACCCCGCGCCGGGCAGCGCGTTGAGCACCCCGTCGATCAGGCCGGCCGGCGCCGCCGAGCGCAGGTTGCCGACGAGTTCGTTGGCCGAGTACTCCAGGCCGAGCATCACCAGCAGGAGGATCACGCCGATCTCGGCGCCGACCGCGAAGAACTCCTCGCTGGCGTCCAGCGGCAGCAGCCCACCGTGCCCGAACGCGAGCCCGGCGAGCAGGTAGAGGGGGATGGGAGAGAGGCCGAAGCGTCGACTGAGCCGGCTCAGGAGCCCGAGCAGCAGCAGCAGCGCACCGACTTCGATGAGCAGAGTGGTGAAATCGTGCATCCGCCTCAGCCGTCCGGGTCACTGTCGGCGAGGATGGCGGACACACCGTCGAGACCTCTGCGGGTCCCGACGACGACCACCACGTCACCGGCGGCGAAGCGGAACGAGGGGAGCGGCGAGACGATGACCTCGCCGTCGCGCAGCACCGCCACGATGGAGGCACTGGTGCGGGTACGCGCCTTGGTGTCGGCGAGCGGCCGGTTGACGTACCGCGACCCCGCCGGAATGGCGATCTGCTCGGTGAGCAGCCCAGCGGCCTGCTCGCGCAGCCCGGAGAGCTGACCGAGCATCAGCGACGCGCCGAGGATGTCGGCCAGCGCCTCCGCCTCGTCGTCCGTCAGCGGTATGTCCGCCTGGCAGGCGTCGGGATCGTCGGGGTCGTAGAGGACAAGATCACGGCGGCCATTGCGGTGGGAGACGACACCTAGGCGGCGTCCGGACTCCGTCACCAGATCGTGGCGTACCCCGATCCCGGGTAGGGCGGTCTGCTCGACACGTACTCGCACCCGACCAAGGCTACCGCCACGTGAACAGCGCGCAGATCTTGGACGCAGAGACAGCGGTTGCGGCCTTTGATCGACACGACATCGCCGAAGTGGGGGCATCCAGCGAGCGGGACACCCCCACGTCGGCGATCCGGTGTGGATCAAAGTCGGCGGCCCGCCAGTCGAGCCCGTCCCGCCAGCGGTCGACGGGCGCGCGGACCCGGGCGGTGCTCAGTAGCAGACCGGAACGATCCGTTCCAGTGCTAGTCTCAGGTCGTGTCGACGAAACCCCTGGCTGGTCGCCGGGCACAGGCCGCCCGCAACGACGAGGTGATCCTCGAAGCCGCCCGCGCGGTCTTCCTCGACGATCCGAAGGCGCCGATCGCCGCCGTCGCGGACCGCGCCGGCGTCGGCATCAGCGCGCTCTACCGGCGGTACGCGGGCAAGGAGGCCCTGCTGCGCCAGCTCTGCCACGACGGGCTGCGCCGCTACGTCGCCGTCGCCGAGGAGGCGCTCGCGGAGCCGGACGACTGGGCCGCCTTCGCCGGGTTCCTGGCCCGGGTTGTCGACGCCGACGTGCACTCGCTCACCGTGCACCTGGCCGGCACCTTCACGCCGACCGAGGAGATGGGCCGGGACGCGGTACGCGCCGGCGAGCTGGCCGCCACGCTCGTCGAGCGGGCGCACGCCAGCGGGCGGCTGCGCCCCGACGTGGTCGTACAGGATCTGGGGTTGGTGTTGGAGGCGTGCGCGGCGGTGCGCGTACCCGATGGGGAGCGGACGCGTGAGCTGCGCCGCCGGCAGCTTGCGGTGCTGTTGGGTGGTCTGTCGACGGTGTCGGAGGCCGACCCGCTGCCCGGCCCGGCCCCGGCGGCCGGGGAGTTCGACTGGCGGTGGCGACGCAGGGAGTGACGGGCGTCACAGGCTAAGGTTGAGTGGAATACGCTCAACTCTGGTGGTGTCCAACCCAATGGACATCGCCGATCCGGGGGAGCCCATGAACACTGAGAAACTCACCACCAAGAGCCGCGAGACCATCACCGGCGCTGTCACCCTGGCCAACCAGCGTGGCCACGCGACAGTCGAGCCCTGGCACCTGCTGCTCTCCCTGCTCGACACCGACGGCTCGACCGCCGCCGGCCTGCTGCGCGCCGTCGGGGCCGACCCCGCCGAGCTGCGCCGGGTCGCCGAGCGCGCGGTCGACGCTCTGCCGGCCGCGCGGGGCTCCAGCATCGCCGAGCCCACGCTGGCCCGCGAATTCGTCAACGCCATCGGGGCCGCCGAGCAGATCGCCCGGCCGCTGGGCGACGAGTACACCTCCACCGAACACCTGCTCGCCGGGCTGGCCCGCGTGGGCGGTGCCGTGTCGGCCGCCCTGAAGTCGGCCGGGGCCACCGAGGAGGCTCTGATCGCCGCCTTCCCGACCGTCCGGGGCGGAGACCGGCGGGTCACCACCGCCGACCCGGAGCAGACCTACCAGGCGCTCAGCAAGTACGGCGTCGACCTGACCGCCAGCGCCCGGGACGGCAAGATCGACCCGGTCATCGGCCGGGACTCCGAGATCCGCCGCGTCATCCAGGTGCTCTCCCGGCGTACGAAGAACAACCCCGTGCTGATCGGTGAGCCCGGCGTCGGCAAGACCGCCATCGTGGAGGGCCTGGCCCAGCGGATCGTGGCCGGTGACGTGCCCGAGTCACTGCGCGACAAGAAGCTGGTCTCGCTGGACCTCGGCGCGATGGTCGCCGGCGCGCAGTACCGGGGCCAGTTCGAGGAGCGGCTGAAGTCCGTCCTGGGGGAAATCAAGAACTCCAACGGCCAGGTCATCACGTTCCTCGACGAGCTGCACACCGTCGTCGGCGCCGGCAAGGGCGAGGGCTCGATGGACGCCGGCAACATGCTCAAGCCGATGCTCGCCCGCGGCGAGCTGCGGATGGTCGGCGCGACCACGCTGGACGAGTACCGCGAGCACATCGAGAAGGACCCGGCGTTGGAGCGGCGCTTCCAGCCGGTGCTGGTCGGCGAGCCGACCATCGAGGACACGATCGGCATCCTGCGCGGGCTCAAGGAGCGCTACGAGGTGCACCACGGCGTACGGATCACCGACGCCGCGCTGGTCGCCGCCGCCACGCTCTCCGACCGGTACATCACCGACCGGTTCCTGCCGGACAAGGCGATCGACCTGGTCGACGAGTCCGCGTCCCGACTCCGGATGGAGATCGACTCCCGGCCGGTCGAGGTGGACGAGATCGAGCGGGCGGTCCGCCGGCTGGAGATCGAGGAGATGGCGCTGGCCAAGGAGCCGGACGCGGCCTCCGCCGAGCGGCTGGCGCGGTTGCGCCAGGAGCTGGCCGACAAGCGCGAGCAGCTCACCGTGCTCTCCGAGCGCTGGCAGACCGAGAAGAGCCACATCACCAAGCTCTCCACCGCCAAGGAGGAGTTGGAGCGCCTGGGCGGCGAGGCCGAGCGGGCCGAGCGCGACGGCGAGCTGGAGCGTGCCGCCGAGCTGCGGTACGGCCGCATCCCCGCCCTCAAGGTCGAGCTGACGCAGGCCGAGGAGGAGTTGGCGCAGCTCCAGGCCGACGGCGCGATGCTCAAGGAGGAGGTCGGCTCGGACGACATCGCCGCGGTCGTCGCCTCCTGGACCGGCATCCCGGCGGGCCGCCTGCTGGAGGGCGAGACGGCGAAGCTGCTGCGGATGGAGGAGTCGCTCGGCGGCCGGGTGGTCGGCCAGGCCGAGGCCGTGAGCGCGGTCTCCGACGCGGTACGCCGGGCTCGGGCCGGTGTCGCTGACCCGGACCGCCCGACGGGCAGCTTCCTCTTCCTCGGCCCGACCGGTGTCGGCAAGACGGAGCTGGCCAAGGCGCTCGCCGAGTTCCTCTTCGACGACGAGCGGGCGATGGTCCGCATCGACATGAGCGAGTACGGGGAGAAGCACTCCGTCGCCCGTCTCGTCGGTGCCCCGCCCGGCTACGTCGGTTACGAGGAGGGCGGCCAGCTCACCGAGGCCGTACGCCGCCGGCCGTACTCGGTGATCCTGCTGGACGAGGTGGAGAAGGCGCACCCGGACGTCTTCGACGTGCTGCTCCAGGTGCTCGACGACGGTCGGCTCACCGATGGTCAGGGCCGCACGGTGGATTTCCGCAACGCCATCCTGATCCTCACCTCCAACCTCGGATCGTCGGTGATCAGTGACCTGACGTTCTCCGAGGAGCAGCGCCGGGAGGGTGTCCTCGCCGTCGTCCGGTCGCACTTCAAGCCCGAGTTCCTCAACCGGCTCGACGACATCGTGGTGTTCGCCGCGCTGCGCGGGGACGACCTGCGGTCCATCGCGGACATCCAGCTCGACCGGATGCGACGCCGTCTCGCGGATCGTCGGCTCGGCCTGGACATCACCGAGTCCGCCCGTGGGTGGCTGGCCGAGCACGGCTACGACCCGATCTACGGTGCCCGTCCGCTGCGCCGCCTGGTCCAGACGGCCATCGGCGACCAGCTGGCGAAGGCGCTGCTGTCCGGAACGATCCGGGACGGCAACACGGTCAAGGTCGACCTCGACCCCGCCGGTAACGCCCTGACGGTGACAGCCGCCTGACGTTGACGATCAAGAGGTTCGCGTCATCGGGATGTCTTCTGATGACGCAAACCTTTTGATCAACAGGGTGAGAGGCGTGCCGACGGGGAAAGGATGAGGACATGTTTGGGATGTCCAGGTGGGAGCGGGACCTTCGTGCCGCGGCGGACGAGTTGATGGCCGCCGACACGTTGGCCCTCGGTGGTGTGGGATTCGCCGGTGAGGTGCTGCCGGTGACCGAGGCGTACCGCCGCGTCGAGACCGCACTCGACGACCACCCCGAGGAGGTACGCCGGCAACTCGACCGCGTGCTCGCCGAGGGCTCGCCGGCCGGCCGGGCGTACGCGGCGACGCTGCTGGAACGGGCCGACCCGACGGCCGCCCAGGCGGCCTGGGCGTCGCTGCGCGACGATCCCACCGAGTTCACCACCTTCGTCGGCTGCGTCATGGGCCGCTCCACCCTCGGCGACTACGCCACCCAGCGACTCGCGGCGGCCTGACGATCCCGCCTCCTGGACACTGGCAACTGTCGATAGCCGCACCCGGCCATCCGCTGGCTGCCGTCGGTAGCTGAGCTTTCGGTCACGACGCGACTCATTTCGGTGCGCCAGGTTGTTACCGTCTGCGCCGACGTACCTGGGGAGGTGGTCGGGTGGACGGGTCGCTGGCGTTCCTGGTGGGGGCCGTCGTCGTACTCATGGCGGTCGTGCTCGTGGTCGTCGTGCGCGCCCGGCGGCGGGCCGCGGCCCGGCCCACCGACCTGCCGCCGACCCGCCAGCTGGCACCGGGTCATCGCGTCCGGATCCACCAACGGGAGTACGTCGTGAGCGGCACCATCCGTCTGGTCGAGGGGGACTGGACCTGGGTGCAGCATCTCCTCGACGACGCCTCCGGCACGCCGCACCGGCTTTCCGTGGAGGGCGACGGTGGCCCCGAGTTGGAGGTGGTGCTCTGGACCGCCGAGTCCGGAGCGACCGTCACCCCCGGCGCGCCGACAATCGACCTCGGCGGCCTGCGGTACACCTGGGCCGAGACCGGCCAGGCGCGTTACACCGCCATCGGCGAGACCGGCCTGCCGGCCGAGGGCACGATGCGCTACCACGACTACCAGTCGGGTGGGAACGCCCGGCTCTCCTTCGAGGCGTACGGCGAGGAGGGTTGGCGGGTCGCGCGCGGTGACCTGGTCGACCCGGCCGACCTGGCGATCCGACCCGCCGACGACCCTCGCTGAACGACCCGACGGGCGCGCCGCTTTCGTCACGGCATGCCGGAGTGGCCGGTTGCCGATACGGTGTGGGCCCGCTCTAGGAAAGGAGAATCGTGGTCGACTCCCCGAGCACGCCGGCCCGCCAACGGCCCTCCACCGTGACGATTTCCAGCTACCTGCTCTACCTGTTCCTGGCGTGCCAGGTGATCAGTCTCATCATCACCCTCTCCACCATCGGCAAGACGCGAGACGTGCTGCGCGACGCGTACGCGAGCAGCACCGCCGAGGGGGCCGATCAGGTCGCCGACTTCTTCTTCGCCTTCGGCCTCGGCAGCGCGATCCTCGTCCTCCTGCTGGCGGTCGTGCTGGGCGTGCTGGCCATGTTCAACAACCAGGGCCGTAACGGTGCCCGGATCACCACCTGGATCGTCGGCGGCATCATGGTCTGCTGCACGGGTGGCACCCTGCTCAGCGGTGCGGCCGGCGGCTTCACCACCGGTGGTAACAGCGGCAGCGACATGCCGAGCGCCGACGAGGTCCAGCGACGCCTCGACGAGGCGCTGCCCGGCTGGATCACCCCGGTCAGCCTCCTGCTCGGCGTGATCAGCCTGCTGGCGCTGCTGGCGGCACTGATCCTGCTGGCCCTGCCCAAGTCGAACGAGTTTTTCCGCAAGCCCGCCGCGGCCTGGGAGCCGCCGACCCCGGGCGCCAGCTACCCGGCGTACCCGCAGGCCTCCGGCCAGCCCGGCTACCCGCCGGCTCCCGGCCAGCCCGCCTACCCGTCGACCCCCGGCCAGCCGTCGGGCGGGGAGCCGGCCTACCCGTCGACCCCCGGCCAGGGGTCCGCGCCGGAGCAGCCGACCACGCCGCCGGCGAACCCGTCCAACCCGGACCGGCCGGACGACACGCCGCCGGCGGACCGCCCCGGCACGACCCCGCCGTCGACGAGTTGACCCACCGATAAGCACGACGCCGACGATCCCTCCGAGTAGGTTGCAACCCGACGCCTACCGGAGGGATTCGTCGTGTCGTACCCCGAATCGGCACCGCCCCGCCGGCCCGCCGTGGTCCTGCTGGCCACGGCCGTGTTGCTGCTGATGGCGGTCGGCGCGCTCGCGTACACCGTCGTCGACCTGACGGTGCTGGGTCGGACGGTGGACGCGTTCCGCGCCGCCGCCCGGGACACCTCGGCCAGCCCGCAGCAGATCGACGACATCGTGACCCTGCTGCGCGCGTCGGCGGCGCTGACCGCGGTGGTGGCCGCGCTGTCCGCACCCGTGCTTGCCGGGCTGGCCCTCGGACTGTCGACGGGTAGACGCGGAGCGCGAATGGCCACCTGGGTGATCTGCGGGCTCGGCCTGCTCGCGGGCTGTTGCAGTGTGGCGGTGCTCGTCGGCGAACGTGCCGCGCCGCTGCGGCTGGGGGCGGACGAGCGGGCCGCCGCCGAGCTGCTGGGCCTGATCTCGGACGCGTACCCGTCCTGGTGGATACCGCTGAATGCCGGACTTTCGGTCGGGCAGGCCCTCGGTTACCTTGTGGTAGCCACGCTGCTGGCCCTGCCGGCGGCGAACGCCTGGTTCGGTCGACACCGTCGCACGACACCCACCGCGCCATCCGTCCCACCCGCGTTTCCGCAGGCGCCGGCCGCGCCCCCGTACCCACCCAGGTGAGGACCGCCCGTGACGCTCGAATCCACGACCCCCGAGCGGCGGGCCCTGGTCACCGGTGCGACCTCCGGTATTGGCGCGGCGTTCGTCCGGCGTCTGGCGGCCGACGGATGGCACCTGGTGCTCGTCGCGCGGGACGCGGATCGACTGGCCGGGATGGCCGAGGAGCTGCGCACCCGACACAGCCACGACGTCGAGACGCTGTCGGCGGATCTGTCGACCGATGACGGCTGCGCCATCGTCGAGCAGCGGCTGGCGTCCGACAGTCCCATTCACCTTGTGGTCAACAACGCCGGCATCAGCCTGAACAAGCCGTTCCTGCGCTCCACTGCGGAGGACGAGGCGCGGCTGCTGCGACTCAACGTGCACGCAGTCATGCGATTGACCCTGGCCGCGCTGCGCCCGATGACCGAACGGCGCGATGGGGCAGTGATAAATGTCTCTTCGGTTGCCGGGTTCGGCGCGGTGATGCCTGGCTCGACCTACTCGGCCAGCAAGGCGTGGGTCACCAATTTCAGTGAGTCCGTGGGGCAGTCGGCACGCCCTTTCGGCGTCCGGGTGATGGCTCTGTGCCCCGGTTACACGCGCACCGAATTCCACGAACGGGCTGGCATCAACATGTCCAAGACGCCCGAGTGGATGTGGCTGCAAGCCGAGGACGTCGTCGACGAAGCCCTGCGTGACCTGCGTAAAGGCAAGTTGGTAAGCGTTCCGGCGTGGAAGTACAAGGTGGCCGTCGCCGGTCTGCGGCACGCGCCCCGCCGGCTCCTCGAAGTGGTCTCCCGCGACACCCGTGGCCGGATCGGTCGCGAGGAGCGCTGAGCCGACGGCGCCTCGTCGCGCCGTGGAGGCTGCCGTCGGACGCTGGCGCACCGCTCTCGTGCCGGTAGCGGAGCGTAGTCGAACATCGCCAGCCATCGGTGTCTCGCCGGGCCGATGGGGTAGGGCCGTCCACACGACGTTCAGAGTTGCGCAGTAACCTCTATCGCCATGGGGGACCACGACGACCTGCGTAAATTCATTACCGACCTGGCTGTGGTCCACGGCCGGGTGGTGCTCTCATCGGGGCGCGAGGCAGACTGGTACGTCGATTTGCGACGTGTCACGCTCCATCACCGTGCCGCTCCGTTGGTCGGTCGGGCGCTGCTCGACCTCACCGCCGACTGGGAGTACGAGGCCGTCGGTGGCCTCACCCTGGGCGCGGACCCTGTCGCGCTCTCGATGCTGCACGCCGCCGCTCCGACCGGCCGCGCCCTGGACGCCTTTGTGGTGCGCAAGGCGGGCAAGGCCCACGGTCTACAGCGACGGATCGAGGGACCGGAGGTGGCCGGCCGCCGGGTGTTGGCGGTCGAAGATACGTCCACAACGGGCGGAAGTGTGTTGACCGCTGTCGAGGCACTGCGCGAGGCCGGAGCCGAAGTCGTGGGCGTGGCGGTTATTGTTGATCGAGGCGCCGGCGACGCGGTGCGAGCCGCCGGATTGCCGTACAGGGCGGCCTATACGTTGGCTGACCTCGGCCTTGTGGCGTAAAAGTTTACCGATTCGGATCTGCTGATATGCAGGCGGATCGATGCTGCTGGTGGAAGGATGGAATACGTGGGAACTGCGTTGGCCGAAATGACTATGCCTCAGATCTCGCCGCTTGCCGGTGAGCCGATCGAACGTGCCGATGCCGAGCGTCTGGCGGGGGTCCTCAAGGCCCTCGCCGATCCCGCTCGGTTGCGGCTGCTCAGCCTGATCCAGTCGGCCCCCGAGGGCGAGGCGTGCGTCTGTGACCTGACCGCGCCGCTCGGCCTCTCTCAGCCGACGGTCAGTCACCACCTGCGTATCCTCACCGAGGCCGGCTTGCTGGAGCGGGAGAAGCGCGGTGTCTGGGCGTACTACCGGCTGGTCCCGAGTGCGATCGCGACGATCGCCGACCTGCTGACCCCGCCGCGCAAGCGAGCCACCAAGAAGGCTCGCTGACGCAGGCTGCGCACCGTCTCGTTCCGAGGCGGTGTCCGGTGGCGAACCAGGGGTGGCGCCACCGGTAGCTGATACCTGCTCGTCCTCGGCCGCACCGCCGGAGGTCGGGTCCGACATGCCGACGGCCGACCCCCTCACCAGGGGGCCGGCCGTCGTCGTACCTCGGATCAGTGCTCTTGGCCGTGGCCCCGACGGTCGTGCGGGTGCTCGTCGTGGTCGAACTTCTCGCGTACCGCGTCGACCGCACCCGCCGCGCTGGCCGCCGCGACGACAGCGACCGCCTCGCCGCGCTTGCGGGCCCGCCGGTCGCGGAGGAACTCGAAGAAGATCGGCAGCACCGAGATCGCGATGATCAGGGCGACCACCGGCAGGATGTAGCGGTCGATCTTGTCGCCGATGGCCTGGTAGATCCGATCGGCCAGCAGGTAGCCGATCAGCAGGATGCCGTCCACCCAGAGCACGCCGCCGACGATGTTCCACAGCAGGAACTGTCGGGCCGGCATGCCCAGCGCCCCGGCGACCGGGTTGAGGAACGTCCGCACGATCGGGATGAAGCGCGCCAGCACGACGGCCTTGGCCGGGCCGAACTTCTGGAAGTAGTACTCGGCCTTCTCCACGTACTCCTTCTTGAAGAGCCGCGAATTGGGCCGCTCGAACATCCGCCGGCCGTACCGTGCGCCGAGCCAGTGCCCCAGCTGCGCACCGATGATCGCGCAGATCGGCCCGCCGATCAGCAGGCCGGCCAGTGAGAGCCGGGTGCCGTCGCCGAAGATGGCGTCCGCCACCGGCGAGGCTGCCACACCGGCGAGGAACAGCAGGGAGTCACCGGGGAAGAAGAAGCCCACCAGCAGGCCGGTCTCGGCGAAGAGGATCACCCACACGCCGACCAGCCCGAAGGTCTGCAACAGATCCTTGGGATCGAGCGGGTTCAGGGCGACGCTCTCCGTGAGAGCGCGGGTCTTCTCAGCTGTGTCCACGGCCACAAAGGGTACCGAAGCCCGGTGCCATCGCCGCGCCGGACCGGTGCCTACCACCCGCTGGCCGTATACGACGGTGCCCCGCCGACCTGCGTGGTCGGCGGGGCACCCGTACTGCTGGGATGGATCAGGCGACGAAGCGGGTCCGGCGGCGCTTGGCCACCAGGTAGCCGCCGACGCCCGCGGCGAGCAGCAGCGCGCCGAGGCCGGCGACCAGGCCGGTCGACTGACCGGTGATCGGCAGGGTGCCGCCGTCACCGCCGCCCTGACCGTCGGTCGCACCCTTGATGGTGAACGCGGCGGTGTCGTTCTTCGGGTCGAGGTCGGCGATGGTCGACCCCTCGCCGTCCAGGTTGAAGTGCAGCAGGTGCACGGAGCCCGGCGCGCCGGCCAGACTGTCGATCCGCAGCCCGAACTCGAACACGGCGGTGTCGCCCTTGTGCAGGGTCTCGTACCAGAGGCAGAGGTAGGCGCGAGCGCCCGGATCGCCGTACCAGCCGACCACCTCACCGTCCTTGAACGGCGAGCACTCGTCCGGCGCGGTCACGACGGTCGCGCCGGCCGGAATGGTGATCTCGGCGACGGTGGTCAACTGGTTCGGCGAGTACGTGTTGATCGCGGCTGGCCCGTCGTTGACGAAGCCGACCTTGGTGTTGACGGTCTTGCCGACGGCACCGGCAACTTCGGCCCCGTTGGCAGCCACGTCGGCCCGCTGGTTGCCGGTCACGGTCGCCGCGATCATCGTGATGTTGTTGCTCGGGTCCTTGTCGGTCTGCTTGAGCTGACGTGCCTGCGCGGTCGGCGCCGGAACCAGGGTCAGCGCTGGTCCGGTGCCCTTGCGCCACTCGCCGTCCGGGAACGGGGACTCCGCGAGGTAGGCGGCCCAGTCGCCATCGGCGAACCACTCGGCCGAGCCGTACTGCTCGCTCGGCGCCCAGGCGTCCGAGGCGATCGTGAGCGCGGAGGACGGGTCCAACTGGACGACGGCACCCGGCTCGATCTTCTGGTCCATCGTGCACTGCGCGAAGCTCGTGCCGAACGCGTAGAGGTAGGAGCAGTTCGAGTGCTGGGCCGCGGTGAGACCGGTGCCGGTCAGCAGGAGAACGGCGCCGTTGGTGGTCTTGTCACCCACGTTCGCGACCCGCAGGGGCGCCTTCACCGTCGCTCCTGGCGCGCCCGAGACCTCAAGGACGTCGTCCGCCTTGAGGTCCACACCCTCGCCCACCTCGATCGTGGAGGTGGCGGTGACGTTCGCCTTGCCCTTGGTGGCCATCGTCAGGGTGAGGTCACCCCTCTTGCCGACCGCCGCGGTGTCCTTGGCCTTGACCGTGAGGTCGAGGACGTAGTCGATGGTGTTGGCACCCCGGAGATTGCAGGTGATGAGCGCCCCCTTCTCCGAGCAGCCGGGCACGGCGTCGGTCAGGGTGACGGTGGCGAAGTCGGACACCGCAGTGCGGTCGACCGTGACGGTGAAGTAGTCAGGCAGGGCCTCGGCGAACGCCTGGAGCATGACGGACTTGGCCTCGCCGCCGGCGGCGAGGAGAGCGTTGTTCGCGTACAGGAAGACCTCGTTCGAGGGCTCCTCGGCGGCGGCCGGGCTGGCGGAGGCGGCGACGAACGCGCCTGCGACGCCCAGTCCGGCGAGCCAGCGCCGGGTGGAGTGCGTGAGCATGAGGGGGATTCCTCCAGTAGGGGGATTCAGGTGCAGCCTGCGGATCTTAAGGAATCGCTAAGGTTCACCGCCGTCCCTGATCACCGCTCAGTCGGCAGGTCGAACCGAAAGGCTGATCACCGCCGCAACGTTCCGCCCGCCCGCTCCCGTCATCTGAGGCAGGACCCCGGGAGGTGCAGTGACGTACGAGGAGTTCGCGGACGCGCGACTTGCCCCGCTGCTGCGGTACGCGGTGATGCTCACCGGTGATCCGCACCAGGCGCAGGATCTGGTGCAGGAGACGATGGTCCGGGTCCAACTGAACTGGCGGCGGGTCGCCCGCGCGGACTCGCCCGAGCGGTACGTGCGCCGGATGCTCACCAACCAGTACGTCGACTGGAAGCGCGGCTCGTGGATGCGTCGGGTGCTGCTGCGCGGGGAACCCGACGAGTCCCTGCCCGCACCGGCCGACCACGCCCAGTCCGCCGTGGACCGGGACCAGATCTGGACCTGGCTGTCCCGGTTGCCGCGTCGGCAGCGCGCCACCCTCGTGCTGCGCTACTACGAGGACCTGCCCGACGCCGAGATCGCCGACATTCTCGGCTGTGCCGTCGGGACCGTCCGTTCGTCCATCTCCCGGGCCCTCGCCACGCTCCGGGCCGAGTACGTGGAGGTTCGCTCATGATCGAGGATGACCTGCGTGCCGCCTTCGCCCGGCACGAGCCGCTGACCCCGCCGACCGGTCCGCTGCGCGCCGCGATCGACCGACTGACCATCCGACGTCGCCGCCGCCGTCGACGCTGGCAGGCCGGCGGCACCGCGCTGGCCCTGCTCGGGGTGCTGGGGCTCGGGGTGCCGCTGCTGACCCCGGAGCGCGGGGGGCCGCCGCCGGCCGCCGAACTGCTCGGTGAGTCCGCCCGGCCGGTACCGCCCGGCGCCCTGAACATACTGCTGCTCGGCCTCGACGGCGACGGTCCGGCGGCGACGCGGGCCGACGCGGTGCTGTTGGTACACATCCCGGCCGACCGCAGTCGCCCCTACCTGGTGTCGCTGCCCCGCGACCTGGGGGTGTCGGTCCCGGGCCACGGCACCGACAAACTCAACTCCGCGTTCCCGTCCGGCGTCGGGTCGTCCCGGCCGGAGATGACCAAGGGGTACGACCTGACCCGGCGTACGGTGGCCGAACTGACCGGGGTCCAGGTGGATGCCGGCGTGGTGCTGACGTACCGCGTCCTGAGCACGCTTACCGATGCCGTGGGAGGTGTGCCGGTCTGCCTGCCCGACCAGGTGCGTTCCGTCCACACCAGGCGGGTCTTCCCGGCCGGCTGTCACCGTCTCGACGGTGCCGCGTCGGTCGACCTGCTCCGCCAACGCTACGGTCTGCCCGAGGGCAGTCAGGACCGCGACCGGAACGCTCGGCTCTTTGCCGCCGGTCTCGTCCGCCAGGCCACCGACCGGGGCATACTCACCGATCCGGTACGCCTCGCGAAACTGCTGACCGTCGTCGGCCCGGACCTCGTGGTGTCACCCGATCGGGCGGCCGTGCTGAACCTGCTGCGGCTCGTTCCCACGCTGCGAACGGTCGAGCCGGTCGGGCTCGGTCTGCCGGTCGTCGGGCCGACGGCGAGGGACCGTCACCTGCGCGTCGACCCGACGTTCGCCCCGGAGTTCCTGCGAGCGCTGCGGGAGGATCGACTCGGCGAGTGGGCGGACCGTCACCCGGCGTTGGTCGACGTCGCTCGGTGAGCTGTCAGCGGTAGTCGTCCTCGTCCCCGGTGACCACCCGGGCCTGCTCCATGGCGTCCCAGTCGTCGACCTCCATGCCGCGCTGCGGCTCGACGTCGGCGTGGACCGGGTCGACCGTGGTGGCCTGTTCGACCGCGTCGGCCGGCTCCGCCTCCGGATCGCGTTCGTCCGCGGCGAGGTGGTCGCCGGGGGTGAAGTCCTCATCGGGCTGACCCATGGTCCCTCCCGGGGTCTCGGGGCACGGCTCCCACCACCGTACGGGCTGCGTCGGCTTCCCGCCGGCAAGCCGACTCGGCCGAATCACCCCGGGACGATGCGCGCCGGTGCCAGGATGGTGCCGTGGGCTTCCTCATCCGACTGGCGATCACCGCTGTCGCGTTGTGGGTGACCACGCTGATCGTGCCCGGCGTCGACGTGCACGGCCGTTCGGGTGGCAACACCGTGCTCACGCTGATCGTGGTGGCGCTCATCTTCGGCGTGATCAACGCGGTGCTCAAGCCGATCATCCGGGTGGTCGGCTGTGTGTTCTACCTGCTGACGCTCGGCCTGTTCGCCCTGGTGGTCAACGCGCTGCTCTTCCTGCTCACCGACCGGATCGCCCGCGGGCTCGACCTGCCGTTCCAGGTGGACGGTTTCTGGGCGGCGTTCTGGGGAGCGATCGTGATGACCGTGGTCACCTGGCTGATCAGCGTCATCGTGCCGGACCGTCTGGACACCCGGTGAGCGGCTGACACCCCCTCGGTTGGTCCTGCGCACCTCACCTGCGGGATACTGCCGGGCGGAGGACAGCGCGGTCCGGCGCACAGACGAACAACAGCGGCCAGCACGGCCGAGAGTGGTAAGTAAGGAGCACATCACATGCCCATCGCTTCCCCCGAGGCCTACGCGGAGATGCTGGACCGCGCCAAGGCTGGCCGGTACGCGTACCCCGCGATCAACGTGACCTCCTCCCAGACGCTGAACGCGGCGCTCAAGGGCTTCGCCGACGCGGAGAGCGACGGCATCATCCAGGTCTCCACCGGTGGTGCCGAGTACCTGTCCGGTCCGTCGATCAAGGACATGGTCACCGGCGCGGTGGCGTTCGCCGCGTACGCGCACGAGGTGGCCAAGAAGTACTCGGTCAACATCGCCCTGCACACGGACCACTGCCCGAAGGACAAGCTGGACAAGTTCGTGCGTCCGCTCATGGCCGTCTCGCAGGAGCGCGTGAAGCGCGGCGAGGAGCCGCTGTACCAGTCGCACATGTGGGACGGCTCGGCCGTGCCGGTCGCCGAGAACCTGCAGATCGCCTCCCAGCTCCTCGACGAGGCCGCCAAGGCCAAGATCGTCCTTGAGATCGAGGTCGGCGTCGTCGGTGGCGAGGAGGACGGCGTCGAGAACGCCATCAACGACAAGCTCTACACCACCACCGATGACGGTCTGGCCATGGTCGAGGCGCTCGGCCTCGGCGAGAAGGGCCGCTACATGGCGGCGCTGACCTTCGGCAACGTGCACGGCGTCTACAAGCCGGGCAACGTCAAGCTCCGCCCGGAGATCCTCAACCAGATCCAGGAGGCGGTCGGCGCCAAGTACGGCAAGGACAAGCCGCTGAGCCTGGTCTTCCACGGTGGCTCGGGCTCCCTGCTCAGCGAGATCCGTGAGGCTCTCGACTACGGCGTGGTGAAGATGAACATCGACACCGACACCCAGTACGCCTTCACCCGGCCCGTCGCCGACCACATGCTCCGCAACTACGACGGCGTGCTGAAGATCGACGGCGAGGTCGGCAACAAGAAGCAGTACGACCCGCGCGCCTGGGGCAAGGCCGCCGAGGCCGGCCTGGCAGCCCGTGTCGTGCAGGCCTGCGAGGACCTGCGCTCCACCGGCACCACGATGACCAAGTAACGACGTACGCAGCGACGGCCGGCCTCCCGCGGGGGCCGGCCGTCGTCGTTCAGGTCGTCAACAGGTGGACGGCCTCGCGGACGTCGTCGGTGAGGTGGATCGTCGACGACAGGTCACCGAACGGCGAGGCGGCCAGCAGCGGTCGCAACAGCGCCTCCACCGGAAGCTCCCGCGTCCAGTAGTCACGGTCCAGGAAGATGTACGCGCCGCTGGCCCCGTCGGTGCCGTAGTAGGTCTTGGTGGCCGCCTGGAACACCTCCTGCACCGTGCCCGCCCGCCCCGGCGCGAACACGATGCCGCCCCGGGCGAGGCGCAGGATGGTGTCCTCCCGGATCGCGTTCGAGAAGTACTTCGCGATCCGTCCCGCGAACAGGTTCGCCGGCTCGTGCCCGTACAACCAGGTCGGGATGGCCAGTCCGCCGCTGCGCGCCCAGCCGAGATCGTCGCCCCGCTGGCGGGGCACGCCCGCGTACCGCTGTCGGACCGTCAACGCGACCCCCGTGTACCGGTGGTGGTCGGTGAAGTCGGGCGCGGTGGCCAGCAGGTCGATCGCCGCCGTCAGGTCCGCCGCCGGGCGGTCCGCCAGGTACGCGCCGAGGTTCGCGGCCTCCATCACCCCCGGACCACCGCCGGTGACCACCAGCCGGTCGGCCCGCGCCAGCTCCCGACCCAGCACTGCCGCCATCCGGTACGCCGGACTGCCGCGCCGCACCGCGTGCCCGCCCATGATGCCCACCACCGACTGCGACCCGTGCGCCGCCAGCCAGGCCCGGGTGGCATCGCCCAGCGCGTTGTCCACGCCATGGTCGTGCAGCCGCTGGCCGAGCGCCTCCTTCACGTCCGGCAGCGCGCCGCCGTGCGCCCGGTAGTGCTCGTACACCCGGGTGTCGTACATCCCGGCGAACCCGCCCTCGACGAACCCGGCGGCGAGGTCGTCCGGGGTGTAGAGGTGCGCCGGCTGGGTCGGGTACGGCAGCCCAGAGAACGGCGGCACCACGTTCGCGCCGCGCCGGACCAGGTCGGCGCCGACGTCCCGGGAGGCGAACCGGCAGCCGACGAAGAGGGTGCCGGTGACCTCGATGCCGGTCAGGTCGGGCACCGGAGCGAGGTCGAGGCGCAGCCCCTGCACGGTCAGCCCGGTCAGGCGACCGGTCGTCAACTGCCGGTCGAACTCGTCCCGGGTCTGGATCTCGTTTGCGTGCAGCTGGGGTTCGATGACGTCCGTGGGTGGTGGGGTCGGCACCCGGCCATCCTGCCCCTTCGGCGGGGTCGGCCAAACCCCGGGCGGTCCAGGACGCGACAGGAGCCCGGCGGTCGTGGCCACCGGGCTCCTGCGTAACCGGTTCCTGGGGAGGCTCCGGACCATTAGTTGTAGTGGAAAACACCTGGCGGCGGCATAGGCCGCAGGCGTGATGAACTCCTCAGCCGTTCAGCGGAACGCGTCGGCCGACCCGCTCGCGTGTCGCCCTGTCCAGCGGGTTGAATGGGGCGATGCAGAACCTTTTGCCGGAGCCACCGGCCACCCTCCTGCCCGCGAACGACGAGGCCGACGCCGCCCTGGCCGCCGCCCAGGAGGCCGGCACCGACGAGGCGTACGCCGAGGTCGCGGCCCGCTTTCCGACCTACAGCGCGGCCTGGGGCGCGCTCGCGGCCCGGGCGTTCGCGGCCGGCGCGGTGGTGACGGCGTACGCGTACGCCCGCACCGGCTACCACCGTGGCCTGGACCAGCTCCGCCGCAACGGCTGGAAGGGCCACGGGCCCGTGCCGTGGTCGAACGAGCCCAACCGGGGCTTCCTGCGCTGCCTGTACGTGCTCTCCCGGGCCGCCGACGAGATCGGCGAGGCCGACGAGGCGGCCCGCTGCGCCCAGTTCCTGCGCGACTGCGACCCGGCAGCGGCGGACGCGCTCGCCAGCAACTGACCCGCTTCGACGGCCGGCCCGACACCGGGCCGGCCGTCGGCTGGTCAGAGCCCTTCGGCGACCGCTGCGGCGATCTTCAGCCAGGCGTCCCGGGTGGCCGAGGACAGACCGCCGTACCGGATCGGCTCGCCGCTGTCGATGAGCCGCTCGTACGGCGCCAGCAGCACCGCCCTGGTCCGGGCCGCGAAGTGCTCCTGGATGGCCGGCAGGTCGATCTCCTTGCGGGACGGCGGCATCGAGACCACGGTGACCGCCTGCCGGACCAGCCGCTGCCGGCCGCTCTGCTCCAGGTGGTCGAGCATCCGGGCAGCGGTCTCCGCGGAGTCGTTACGCGCGGACATGGTGACCACGAGTTGGTCGGTGGCATCCATCGACGCCTGCCAGTTCTGCGCCCGGACGTTGTTCCCGGTGTCCACGAAAATCAACTTGTAGAACCGGCTGACCACCTCGCGGATCTCGGCGAACGCGGCAGCGGTCAGCATCTCGCCACCGGTGGCCGACTCGTCCGAGGCGAGCACGTCGAACATGCCCTCGCCCTGCGAGCGAACGTACTGCGACAGGTCGCCGACCCGCCCATGCGCGCCCTGGAACTGCCCGAGGTCACGCAGCATGTCCCGCACCGTGCGGGAGTGGAAGTCCTGCTGGGCGCGCATCCCGAGGGTGCCCTGGGTCTCGTTGTTGTCCCACGCCAGCACGTAGCCGCCGCGCTTCTGCCCGAACGTCATCGCGAGCAGCAGGATGGCCACCGTCTTACCGGCACCGCCCTTCGGGTTGACGACTGTCACCTGCCGCAGCCCACCGAAGTTGCGGCGCACCATCTCGATGTCCCGCTTGAGCTCCTGCTCGTGCCGTCCCGGCGAGAGCCGGAGCAGACCCATCTTGTTGACCACCGCGCGTACGCCCATGGTGGCCACCGGATCGGCGGGCCGTACCTGCCGGCGGCGGGCGAAGTCCTCGGCGGTCGGTGCGGCAGTGGTCTCCGGCGTCCACGTGGCGTCCGGGTAGCCCGTGGCCGGCACGCGCGCCACCGGGTCGGTCTCCTGGTACTGCTGCGGCGGGGCCGGCGACACCGCGGCCGTGCCCTGCTGCCACGGTGGCGGATACCAGCCCGGCGACGGTGGGAACGGCCCGGGCGGCGGGGCCGGCACCGCGTCCTGCTGCGGCGGGTCGACCGGTGCCGGGCCGGCCTGACCAGGGATCGCCGTCGAGTACGTCTGCCCGGTGTAGGCCTGCCCGGCGTACGTCTGCCCCACCGCACCACCATTGTCGACGGCGGGCGTCGGCGGTGGCGGAACAGGCGGGGCGGGAATCGGCGGCGGCGGGATGCTGGCCTGGTCCTCTGCCGACGGGTGCGGGCTGGCCGGCCGCTGCGGTGGATACGCCCAGGGCGATTCGGCCGCCGGCCGCGCAGCCCCGACGGCAGGCACGCTCTCCCCGCCACTCGGAGACGCCGGTTCCGCTCCCGGCCCTGCGGCGGTCGGGTTCGCCGTTCCTGGGCCTGGGCCTGCGGTGCCTGAACCTGCGGGGGCCGGGCCTGCCGTGCCTGGGGTTGCCGTGCCTGGGTCTGGGGTGGCCGCTCGGTCGGCGGCTGCGACTGCTGCCGGCGGGTGGTCCAGGGAGAAGGGCAGGTCCAGGTCGACGCCGCCCGACACGGCCGACGGCCCGGGGACCGCGCCCGGGCCGGGCTCGTCCGCAGGCACCGCCCCGGTCGCGGCTCCGGCTGGTCCGGGCGCGGCACCTGTGGCCCCGGTGCCTGCTGCTCCGCCCGCACCACCCGACGACGCGGAGGTGCTCGCCGAGGCCGCGGGGGCGGGGTTCGGCGTGGCGCTGTCGGTGGTTGGCGTACCGGTGGTCGACGGCGACGAGTCCTTGCCGGGACCGACGAGTCCGCCAACGGCAGGCGGAAGCGGTGCCGTCGACGGAGCGGGGGCGGTGGGCGACGCCGTCGAAGCGGGTGGAGTGGCCGGCGGGTCGGCCGGCGGCCAGCTCGGCTGCGCCGGTGCCCAGCCCGTGCCCGGCGCGCCCGGTCCGCCTGGGCCGTTGGTTCCCCAGCCGCTCGGTGGCGGCACCGCCCCGGTCAGCGACGGGTAATCCGACGGAGACGGCGGGGGCAGGGCCGTAGCGCCCGGCTGCCCGGGGACCGGTGGACGCCCGACCGGCGGCGCGGCGATCGGCGGTGCGGTGACCGGCGGCGAGATGGCCGATGGCGCGGACGGCGACGGGTTGCTCCGCTGTTTGGCGACCGCCGCCCACGGCGGCACCACCTCACCCGCGCCCTGCTCGGTCGGATCGGGTGGCCAGAGTGGTTCGATGTCCCGCTCCGGCACCGGCTGCTGGCCGGGCACCTGCGCCCGGTCGGCGTTCTTGTCCATTACGGTTCCTCCCCAGTCCTCCTGCGAGGATAGGCCCACCGGCCGACCAGTGACGGTCGGCGCAACCGGGGTCAGACCACCCAGACCGCCCAGGCACCCGGCTCGACCCACCACGAGCGCTTGCGGGTCAGCTCACCCTCGACACCATCGTCGAGGTAAGGCACCTTTCCCTCACGGGGCAGCACCGACACCGCCCGTCCACGGGCCCGCCGCACTTCGAGGCGTACCCGCTTGCGACCCAGGGCCGAGCGGACGACCACCGGCACGGCCACCGCGACCTCGACCTGACCGTCCGTCGGGTCCGGCGCGGCCAGCAACGTCACGTCGTCGAGCGACGCGTACCCGCCGGCGTTGCCGACCGCGCAGGCCAGCAGCGGTTCGTCACCGTCGGTGAGGATGGTGTCGTCGACCTCCACCCGGGCTCGCCAGTACAGCGGGCGGCCCGCCTCGTCGGCGGCCCCGAGCAGTGCGCCGTCCAGGGTCACCGAGCCGCCGTCGTTACGCAGCAGGTCCAGCCGCCGGGGCGTGCCGTCCAGCACCGCGGCGGCCACGGCAGCCGGATCACGGGGCAACCCGAGCTGCGCGGCCAGGTCCCGCTGCGTGCCGCCGCGCGCCGGGTCGAGAGGGAGTACGGCGACCGGGGGCAGGTCGGGCAGGGTGCGGTCGTCACGCAGGTCCGCCGGGCGGCGACTCGGCGCTGGCGCGTACCGGCGGACCAGCCGGCGCAGCACGGCGCGCAACTGACCGTCGCTGGCCGTGGCGACGACCAGCCGGGTCTTGCCGTCCGTGTCCGGCCAGGTGAGGCCGTCCGGACGGGGTGGTCCGTCGAGCTGAGCGAGCACGGCGTCGATCTCCGCGTCCGAGCGGGCGGTGACCGTCTGCACGCGCGCGCCCCGGGCGGTCAGCGCATCGGCGCAGGCCAGCACCGGCACCCGGGGCCGATCGTTGGCACAACTGTCGGCGTCGCCCGGCGTGCCGCCGGTGTCGGTGCCGGTCGCCGCGTCGGCGTTTGTCGCCGCGTCGACGCTCGTCGCCGTGCCGGCCACGTCGGCGCCGGTGTCGGATGCGGTCGCGCCGCCGCAGCAGGCCCCGCCGCTGCCGCAACCGCCGGAAGCGTCCCGCTCCGACGCGAGGGTGAGCAGCACCACGTCGTACACCGAAGGAGCCTCCTGCCTCTCGACGCGACCCCTGCCGGTCGCGCCGTCACTACTTGTTAACCTGACACCCCGGGCTCGCCAACCGGTCGCCACCTGGCACCCGAGCCTTCTGGAGGCGGAAAAGATGCCAGCGATCGTGCTCATCGGCGCTCAGTGGGGCGACGAGGGCAAGGGCAAGGTTACCGACCTGCTGGGTGAGCGGGTCGACTACGTCGTGCGCTACTCCGGCGGCAACAACGCCGGCCACACGGTGATCACCCCGGACGGCCAGAAGTACGCACTGCACCTGATGCCGTCCGGAGCGCTCTCGCCGAACGCGATGATCGTCATCGGCAACGGTGTGGTGGTCGATCCGAAGGTGCTGCTCGCCGAGATCGACGGCCTGGCGGCGCGCGGCGTCGACGTGTCCCGGCTGCGGATCTCCGGTGACGCGCACCTCATCATGCCGCACCACCGGGCGTTGGACCGGGTGATCGAGCGCTACCTCGGTTCGTCCCGGATCGGCACCACCGGCCGGGGCATCGGCCCCGCGTACGGCGACAAGGTCGCCCGGATCGGCATCCGACTCCAGGACCTGCTCGACCCGGGCATCCTGCGCAAGAAGCTGGAACTCGCGCTGCGCGAGAAGAATCAGATCCTGTTCAAGGTCTACAACCGCAAGGCGATCGACCTCGAGGCGACCGTCGAGGAGTACCTGGAGTACGCGGAGCGGCTCAAGCCGTACATCGCGGAGACCCGGGCGATGCTCTGGGACGCGCTGGACCAGGGCGAGACGGTGCTGCTGGAGGGCGCGCAGGCCACCATGCTCGACATGGACCACGGCACGTACCCCTTCGTGACCTCGTCCAACCCGACCGCCGGTGGTGCCTGCGTGGGCGCCGGCATCCCGCCGACCGCGATCAACCAGGTGATCGCGGTGAGCAAGGCGTACACCACCCGGGTGGGTGCCGGGCCGTTCCCCACCGAGCTGTTCGACGCCAACGGCGCGCACCTGCGTAAGATCGGCGCCGAGTACGGCACGACCACCGGCCGGGAGCGCCGCTGCGGGTGGTTCGACGCGGTCGTGGCCCGGTACGCCTGCCGCCTCAACGGCGTCACCGACCTGGTCATCACCAAGCTTGACGTGCTCACCGGGCTGCCGAAGGTGCCGATCTGCGTCGGCTACGAGATCAACGGCAAGCGGGTCGACGACATGCCGATGAGCCAGACGGACTTCCACCATGCCACGCCGGTGTACGAGGAGCTGGACGGGTGGTGGGAGGACATCACCAAGGCCCGCACCCCCGAGGACCTGCCGGAGAACGCCCGCCGCTACATCGCCCGCGTAGAGGAACTCTGCAACACGAGGGTGAGCGTCATCGGCGTAGGCCCAGGCCGAGAAGAAAACGTAGTCCAACACCCCCTCCTCCCCTAACCCCCACCCCCCCCGCCCGCCCGACCCGGCCCGGACCGGTCCGGACCTCGTTGATCATGAAGTTATTGCCCGCCGCGTCGGCGTGTCGTGGCAATAACTTCATGATCAACCCACTTGGCCAGTCGACTTATCCACAGGGGTGTCGTTGGTTGTCCACAGGGGGTTCCGGGCGGTTCTCTGGTCGGCCAGGGTGGCCGGATGGATGCCCTGGCTGCCGTGCGGCGCCTCGCTCGCTCGCGCGACGGGATTGTGACGCTCCGGCAGGCGCGCGCCGCCGGCTTCACCACCCACGAGGTGCAGCGGCTCTGCCGTGCCGGCCACTGGCGGGTCGTAGCGCGTGGCAGCTATCTCGTGGACGCCGACCTGTATGGCGGGGTGCCGCGCCGTGCGCGGATCAGGGCAGCGCTGGAATCGTTCGGGCCGTCGGCGGCGGCCGTGCTCGCGACAGCCGCTGAACTGCACGGGCTGGCTGGTTTGCGGGCCACCGAGTCGATCCACCTGTCGGTGCCTGGGCCGACTGCCAGGCCGGCTCGAATCGCCCACCCCGAGGTGGTGGTCCACCAGTTGGTCATCCCGTCCGAGCAACTTGTTCGGGTGGACGGACTTATCGCGACCGAACCGCTCAGGACTCTTGCTGACGTGAGTCTTCGGGTCGATCGCTTCTCAGCGGTGAGTGTGCTGGATTCGGCATTGAACCGTCGGCTGGTGACAGCCGAAGACTTGCTCGCCCTGCCGCGCCTGATCCGTGGGCGGAGGGGTGCGATCGCGGCGCGTGCCTTCCTCGCTGAGGTGGACGGGCGGGCTCAGTCACCACTTGAGACGCGCGCCCGGCTCCGATGTGTCGATGGCAGGGTGCCGCCCGATGCGCTGCAACTCGAGGTACGGGACGACGACGGCTACCTGTTGGGCATCGGCGACCTCGGGTGGCGTGGTTACCAGCTCATCGCCGAGGCTGACGGTCGTGATCCGCATGGCCTGCCAGATGCCGTGTTCGCCGACCGGCACCGTCAGAACCGCCTGGTGAACGCAGGCTGGACCTTGCTCCGTTTCACCTGGCAGGACACCCTGCGCCCGGACTACATCCCGTGGAGCGTCCGACAGGCGATGGCCGCAGCCCGACACCGCTGATCATGAAGTTATTGCCCCGACACGCCGAGGTAATGGGCAATAACTTCATGATCACCGGCGAGGGCCGGGCCGGGCGGGGGCGGCGGGCGGCGGGCCGGGCGGGCGGCGGCGGGGGGATGGGGTTGGGGTGGGGGGCGGTAGGGTGGCGGGTTGTGCGGGTTCTCTTGGTGGGTGGTGGGGGGCGTGAGCATGCGCTCGCCCTCGGGCTGGTGCGTGATCCGGCTGTCGACGCGTTGATCGCCGCTCCCGGTAATCCGGGGATCGCCGAGGTGGCCGAGCTGCGGTCCGTCACCGCGACCGATCCGGCCGCCGTGGCGGCGTTGGCGGTGGAGATCGCTGCTGACCTGGTGGTTATCGGTCCGGAGGCGCCGCTGGTCGCCGGTGTCGCCGACGCCGTACGCGCCAAGGGCATCGCCGTGTTCGGGCCGTCTGCCGAGGCCGCCCAGTTGGAGGGTTCGAAGGCGTTCGCCAAGGACGTGATGACCGCCGCCGGTGTGCCGACCGCCCGGGCGTACGTCTGCACGGACGAGGAGAGCACCGCGCGGGCGCTCGACGAGTTCGGCGCGCCGTACGTGGTGAAGGACGACGGTCTCGCCGCCGGCAAGGGCGTGGTGGTGACCGACGACCGGTCCGCCGCGCTGGCGCACGCCGCCGAGTGTGGCCGGGTCGTGGTCGAGGAGTTCCTCGACGGGCCGGAGGTCAGCCTGTTCGTGGTCACCGACGGTGAGGCCGCTCTGCCGCTGCTGCCCGCGCAGGACTTCAAGCGGATCGGCGACGGCGACACCGGCCCGAACACGGGTGGCATGGGAGCGTACGCGCCGCTGCCCTGGGCGCCGCCGGGTCTCGTCGACGATGTCATGCGCGACGTGGTCCACCCGACGCTGGCCGAGTTGCGCCGCCGGGGCACGCCGTTCGCGGGTCTGCTCTATGTCGGCCTCGCGATGACCGCCGCCGGCCCCCGGGTGATCGAGTTCAATGCGCGCTTCGGTGACCCGGAGACCCAGGTGGTGCTCGCGCTGCTGGAGACGCCGCTGGGTGGGTTGTTGCACGCGGCGGCCACCGGCACGCTCGCCGAGCACCCGCCGCTGCGCTGGCGGGACGGTGCCGCGGTCACCGTGGTGCTCGCCGCGCAGGGCTATCCCGCCGCGCCGCGTACCGGCGATGTGATCACCGGTGCGGACCGGCCGGGCATCATCCACGCGGGCACCGTCCGCCGGGCCGGCGACGGCGCGTTGCTGTCCGCCGGCGGCCGGGTTCTCTGCGGTACGGCCACCGGCCCCGATCTGGCGTCCGCTCGAGACGCGGCGTACGCGCTGGTGGACGGGGTGGAGCTGGCGGGCTCGCAGCACCGCACCGACATCGCCGCCGCCGCGATCGACGACCGGATCACGATTCCCGCCTGAAGCCGTCGGTCGGCGTGGGTCAGGCCGGGGTCGTCGACTCCGCGCCTCGACGTCGGATCGGCGCGCGTCGCCACCACGTCAGGCAGCGCCACGCCCACTCGACCGGGCCGTAGCGGAACGTTCGCAGCCAGAGCACGCTCCACACCGCCTGGACGATGATGATGGCGACGGTGAGTCCCACGATGCGGGGCAGGTCGCGGGTGCTGTCGATGCCCAGCGGTGGACCGGCGAGCAGGAACAGTGCGGTGGCGCTCAGGTAGTTCGTCAGGGCCATCCGGCCCATTGGCGACAACACTGCGGAGAGCGCCGGCCCGGCCGGCGTGTGTAGCAGCAGTAGCAGACCGCAGCAGTACGCGAGGCCGGTGGCGATGCCGGCGAGCGGGGGTAGCAGGCTCACGCCGCCGCCTGGTCCGCCGAGGACGTTGACGGTTGGCAGGTCCTCGTCGCGGATGGTCAGCACGATCCAGGTCACCGCGAGCGCGGCGAAGACGACGAATGCGATCGCCACCCGTCCGGTGCGACGCTCAAGGGCGGCCGGCACGCCCAGCGCCGCCAGCGCGTAGCCGAGGGCGAGCAGGCCCGGGATGGGCCCGTAACCGACGACGAGTTGCGCGCCGGCGAGCAGCAGCAGTACCGCGACGACGAGGGCCGTGCGCCCGCCGAGGTAACTCAGCGGCAGCAGCACGAGAAGGCCGGCCAACGCGTACGCGGTCAGCGCCTCCCCGGGGTGGACGACGAAGTGCGCGACACCGATCAGCAGGAGGACGACCAGTCGGCGGGCCAGCACCACCCGGGGCCGGCTGGTCCGGGTCGCGGCGCGTCGGAGGAAGATGCCGAAGCCGACACCGAACAGGATCGAGAAGATCGGGTAGAACCGCTCGTAGAAGAGCAGTTGCACCGCCTCCGGCAGCCGCGTCGAGGTGCCGGCCGCCTCGCCGCGGAAGACGACCTGCTGGTAGATGTTGATGATCAGGATGCCGCAGAGCGCGAAGCCGCGCAGCGCGTCCAGCGCGCCGATACGCGGCCCGACGGTGGAGACGTCGGTCGGTGCCGGTGGTCGGTCAGTCGTCCGTACCGATTCGGTCATGGGTCGATCCCACCGTGGGGTCGCCGAGTGTCGTCAGCGGAGAAAGTCGTGACCGCCACCTCCTTTCGTCGTATGCCGGTCGTGGTTTCGTCGGCTTCCCGCACGCGTGGCAGGCCGTTTTCCGGGCACCCGGTTACCCTGCTGCCATGGGCCGAGGCCGGGTGTTCCGGGTCACCGTGGACGTGCTGCTCGCGCTCGTGGCGACGGCGGCCGGCGGTGGGCTGGAACTGGCGGATCCGGACGTCGACACCAAGCTGGTCCCCGCACCTACCTGGGCCTACGTGGCCGCGCAGGTGGCCGCCGCGGTGATGCTGCTGGTTCGTCGGCAACGCCCGTACACCGCAGCGCTGACCATCGCCGGGATCAGTCTCTTCGCGCCGGCCTGGGCCGCCGTCCTCGTTCCGTATGCGGTGACGGCGTACGGACGGGGTCGGCGGTGGCGACAGTGGACGGTGATCGGGCTGCTGACGGTGGCGTTCCTGGTGGGGGCGAGCGCCTGGTCGATCGCCGATCCGTTCACAGCGCCGACTGTCATCCTCGCCACGGCGGTCCTGGGGATGTACGTCCGGGCCCGGCGGAGCCTGCTGGCGGAGTTGACCGACCGGGCGGAGCGGGCCGAGCGGGAGCGCTTGCTCCTGGCCGATCAGGCGCGCGTCGAGGAACGCGTGCGGCTCGCCGCCGAGATGCACGACGTGGTCACCCACCGGATCAACCTCATGGTGTTGCAGGCGGGCGCGCTTCGGGTCACCACCACCGATCCGACGGCCCGGGCGGCGGCCGAGGAACTGCGGGCGAACGGCTGCCAGGCGTTGACGGAGCTGCGCGACCTGGTGGGGGTGCTGCGGGGCGAGGACGGACACCCACGGGTTGATCCGGTCCCGGACGACACACCCGAGCTGGTCCGGTTGGTCGATGATTCCCGTGCGGTCGGTCTACCGGTGCGGCTCTCCGAAGTGGGCGACCCGCAGGGGCTCGCTTCGACGGTGCGGAGGACGCTGTTCCGGCTGATCCAGGAGTCGCTGACGAACGTGCACAAGCACGCGCCGGGTGCCGCCGCCACCGTGTCGATCGAGTACGGCACGCAGAAGGTGCTCGTCACGGTGTCGAACACCCCGGCGGGTCGCTCACCCGACGCTGCCCTGGCTGCCGCCGGTGGTGGCACCGGCCTGGCCGGGTTGCGGCACCGCGTCGAGGTGCTTGGCGGGACGTTCGCGGCCGGACCGACGACGCCGGGTGGCTTCGCCGTCCACGCGATGCTGCCGGTGCGGTCGTGATCCGGGTGCTCGTCGTGGACGACGAGCGGATGGTCTGTGCCCACCTGCGCACGATCCTCGGGTCCGCGCCGGACCTGACGGTCGTCGGCGAGGCGTACGACGGGGCGGACGCTGTGGAGGCTGCGGTGCGACTACGGCCCGACGTGGTGCTGATGGACCTGCGGATGCCGGGCGTCGACGGGATCAGGGCCACCGAGCGGATCATGACCCTGCCGTCGCCGCCACGGGTCCTGGCTCTCACCACGTTCGACCTGGACGACTACGTGACCGGCGCGCTCCGGGCCGGGGCGGCCGGCTTCCTGCTCAAGTCGACGTCGCCCGACGACCTGCTCGCCCTGGTGCGGGTGGCGGCCGCAGGGCACACGGTGCTTTCCGCGGTGGCGGCTGATCGTCTCGTCGCGCAGACGGTGCCGAGCCAGCGTGCCCGTGACCTGCTTCTGTCGCTCACCGAGCGGGAGGTGGAGGTGCTGGAGAGCCTCGGGGCCGGCCGGTCGAACCAGCAGATCGCCCGCCGCCTGCACCTGTCCGAGGCCACCGTCAAGGGCTACGTCTCCCGGCTTCTGGTCAAGCTCGGTTGCGCCAACCGGACCCAGGCGGCGTTGCTGGCGCAGGAGGCGGGTCTGGGCCCCCGTCGGTGAGGCCGGTCGCCGGGCCGCCCGGGTCGGGTCACGACTCCTGGCCGACTCAGCCGTAGTAGCGGCGCAATTCGCGCCCGAGCACCTTGCCGGTGGCGTTGCGGGGCAGGTACTTCACGAAGACCACGTCCCGGGGTACGGAGAAGCGGGCCAGGTAGTGCCGCACGTACTCGCGGACCGCCTCGGGGTCGAGCGTCTCGCCGGGGTGCAGGGCGAGGAACGCGGCCAGGCGCTGGCCGTACTCGGGGTCGGGTACGCCGATCACGGCGGCCTCGCGTACCTGCGGTAGCTGGGCGAGCAGGTCCTCCACCTCGGATGGGAACACGTTCTCGCCACCGGAGACGATCATGTCGTCGGCGCGGCCGTCGACGAAGAGCAGCCCGTCGGAGTTGAGCCGGCCGAGGTCGCCGGTGTCGAGCAGCCCGTCACGGGTCTCCCGGGTGGCGCCGGAGGTGTAGCCCTCGAAGAGCATCTCGTTGCCGACGAAGATGCGCCCGACCTGCCCTTGCGACACCGGCTGGCCGGCCGTGTCGAGCAGTTCCAGTCGGGTGCCGTGCGGTGGGCGACCGGCGGTGGTGGGCGCCTGGCGCAGGTCTACCGGGCCGGCGATGGACGCCCAGGAGACCTCGGTGGACCCGTACAGGTTGTAGAGGACGTCCCCGTACACGTCCATGAACTTCGGGGCGAGCCCGCCGGGCAGGGCCGATCCGCTGACCGCGACGACCTTGAGTGTCGGACGTGGGTCCGGCGGGGGCACTTCCAGCAGGCGCTGGAGCATCACGGGTACGGCGAAGAGGGCGTCGCAGCGTTGTGCCACCAGGGCGGTGAGCGTGGCGGCCGGGTCGAAGCGGCGGTGCAGCACGATGGTGGCCCGCAGCGCGAAGCACACCTGCAGGGCCGCGAATCCCCAGGTGTGGAAGATCGGGGCGGCGATGAGCACCCGGTCCTTCGCGTGCAGGGGGATGCGGTCGATGATGGACACGAGTGGCCCGAAACCGCTGGGTGTGGGGCGGCGGGCGCCCTTGGGAGCGCCGGTGGTGCCCGAGGTGAGCACGATGATGCGCCCGTCGTGCTCCGGCGGGTGCAGCTCGCCCGGCAGGGCCCCGGCGACCAACTCCTCGCGGGCGCGCTCGTCGAGGCGGGGAAGCTCGGCGGGGAGACCGAGGACCCGTTCGGCGAACTCGTCGTCGTGCACCAGCAGCCGTAGCCGTTGTTCCTCGGCGACGGTCGCCAACTGTGCGGCGGAGAGACCCGTGTTGACCAGGACCGCGTCGACGCCGAGCAGGGTCGCCGCGACGATCGTCTCGATCAGTCCGTGGTGGTTGCGGCAGAGCACGCCGATCCTGTCGCCGGGCTGTACGCCGAGGCCGGACCGCATCGACCGGGCCATCCGCTCGGCCCGGTCGAGGAGAGCCTGGTAGGTCAGCTCGACGCCGTCCTCGTCGATGACCGCCGCTCGACCGGGGTCGCGGGCGGCAGCCTGGCGCAGTTCGCCGGCGAGGCTCCATCCCCAGGTACGCAGCGCGTTGAGCTGCGAGGCCATCCGGACCGGACGGCCCGGGGTGAGCAGACCGCGACGGGTCAGCGTGGTGACGACGAACGGCAGGTCCATGCCGCAGACCTCCTCGGGGTGGCACGCGGACAGCCCCATCCGTCGGGGCGTCTTCCTTGATCATGCACCCGGCGCTTCGGAGGGCCCAGCCGACGTCGGCGTGGGGTGACGTAGGCGGCACGGATAGGCAGAAGCGGTGGTCCGGGCCGGGTCGGGGACACCCGGGCCCGGACGACCGTCGGCCGGAGGGTCAGCGGATCTGCACGCCGGAGATCGCTCGTGAGATCACCAGGCGCTGGATCTCGGACGTACCCTCGAAAATGGTGTAGATCTTGGCGTCGCGGTACCAGCGTTCCACCGGGTGGTCGCGCAGGAAGCCTGCCCCGCCGAGCAGTTGCACGGCCTTCTCGGTGACGGACACCGCGACCTCGCCGGCCTTGAGCTTGGACATCGAGCCCTCGCCGGCGGTGAACGGCCGGTTGTTGCGGCCCATCCACGAAGCCCGCCAGACCAGCAGCCGGGCCGCGTCGATCTCCATTCGCATGTCGGCAAGCGCGAACGCGACCGCCTGGTTCTCGATGATCGGCCGGCCGAACTGCACCCGGTCCTTGGCGTAGTCCAGGGCGTACTCGTAGGCGGCCCGGGCCACGCCGAGCGCCTGTGCGCCGACGGTGGGTCGGGACAGCTCGAAGGTACGCATGGCGGCCTGTCCGGTGGCCCGTTGCCCGGAGCGGGCGCGGGCCAGCCGCTCGTCGAGGGCGTCCTTGCCGCCGAGCAGGCAGCGGCCGGGCACACGTACCTCGTCGAGGAAGACGTCGGCGGTGTGCGACGCGCGCAGGCCGAGCTTGCGGAGCTTGCGGGTCGCGGCCAGACCGGGGGTGCCCGGCGGTACGACGAACGCCGCCTGGCCGCGCGAGCCGAGCGTGGGGTCGACGGAGGCGGTGACCACGTGCACTCCGGCGATACCGCCGTTGGTCGCGTACGCCTTCTGGCCGGTGAGCACCCACTCGTCGCCGGCCTCGTCGTAGACGGCGCGGGTGCGCATCGCGCTGACGTCGGAACCGGCCTCGGGTTCGCTGCTGCAGAACGCGGCGACGGCGGGCGAGTCGACGTCGCCGAAGCACTGCGGCACCCACTCGACCATCTGGTCCGGGGTGCCGGTGCCGTAGATGCTGGCGACGGCGAGCGAGGTGCCGAAGATGCTCATGCCGATGCCGGCGTCACCCCAGAAGAGCTCCTCGCTGGCGATGGGCAGGGACAGCCCGGTCGGATCGGCCCAGCAGGTGGCGAGGAACTCGAAGCCGTAGAGGCCGACCTTGGCGGCCTCCTGGATCACCGGCCACGGGGTGTCCTCGCGCTCGTCCCACTCGGCGGCGGCCGGGCGCACGACCTCGGCGGCGAAGCCGTGCACCCAGTCGCGTAGATCCCGCTGTTCCTCGTTCAGGTCGAGCGAGAACTCGGCCATGTCAGGCCTTGGGGATGTCGAACAGGTTGGCGATGTTGGCGGCGAGGCCCAGGTCGCCCTTGGCCTTCAGCTTGCCGGTCATGAACATCATGACCGGGTTGGCGCCACCGGAGACGATCTTCAGGAACTCGACCGGACCCATGGTGAGGCTCAGCTTCGGGTCGTGCTGCGGGGTCTCGTTCACCTCGCACTTGCCGTCGGCGACGACCACCTCGTAGGTGTCGCTGCCGCCGTCCGGACGGCCGGTGATGATCCAGTGGATGACCGCGTTGGTGGAGCCGGCCCGGTCCGCGCGGAACAGCGACGGCATCCGGCCGAACACCTCACCGAGGACCTTGCCGCGCAGGTCACCCGACATCACCTGGGCGATCTTGTCGTCCGGGGTGGACTTGACCAGCTGGGCGAACTCCTTGGGCCCGACGTTGGCGAAGTTGGCCGGGTCGAAGTCAGTCATGAGACGCGCCTTCCGGAAGATTTGGCTACTCGTGCGTAACCCTACGCACGAGTAGGTATGCTCGCAAGGTGTCCACGCCTCCCGCGTTCAAGCGCCTGCCGCGCGCCGTACGCGAGCAGCAGATGCTCGACGCGGCCGTGAAGGTCTTCTCCCGGCGCGGCTTCCACGCCGCCAGCATGGACGAGATCGCGGAGGACGCCGGCATCTCCAAACCGATGGTGTACGCGTACCTCGGCACCAAGGAGGAGCTGTTCGTCGCGTGCCTGCACCGGGAGGGCACCCGGATGATGCAGGCCATCGCCGGCGCAGCCGCCCCCGATCTGCCGGCCGACGAGCGGCTGTGGCGTGGGCTGAAAGCGTTCTTCGGCTTCGTCGGCGCGCACCGCGACGGCTGGGCGGTGCTCTACCGGCAGGCCCGTGGCGAGCAGCCGTTCGCGGGTGAACTGGCCACCATGCGCGCCCGGCTGGTCGAGGTGGTCGCCGGGATGCTCGACCACGCGCTGCGTGAAGAGGGCCGCGAGATCGCGCCCACCGACCTGGAGGTCGTCGCGTACGCCCTGGTCGGCGCGACGGAGTCGCTGGCCGACTGGCTCGCGGACCACCCGGAGGCCGACCCCGAGAAGACGGCCACCCGGATGATGAACGTGGCCTGGCTCGGCGCCGCCCAGCTCCTGCACGGCGTCACCTGGCGTCCGCCGGTCGACTGACGGGCTCGGCGGGGACGGCGTCGGTGCCCGGCCCGCCGGCCCCCGCCGCGCGGCGCCCACGAAGCCAGCGAACCACCTCGACGACCACCGTCACCGACAGGGCGAGGCCCAGCCCGAGCAGGAGGCCGCGCAGGGGATCCTGCTCGAACGCCAGCCCGCCGACGTAGCCGACCAGCCCCGAGTAGAGGCCCCAGGAGCCGGCGGCGATCGCGTCGAAGGCCAGGAACCGTCGCCGGGGGAAATGCACCGCACCCATCGTGAGGGTGACCGCGGTCCGGCCGCCCGGCACGTACCGGGCCACGGTGAGAATCAGGCCACCGCGCGTCGCGATCCCTCGACGGGCCCAGTCGACGGCGGTTCGGCGTCGGCCGTCGGGTGGCAGCCGGTCGAGCAGCCGCGCACCGCCGCCTCGGCCGATGGCGTACGAGACGTGGTCACCGACGAGTGCCCCGGCGGCTGCCACGAGGATGACCGCAGGCAGGTACGGCGCTCCCGAGGCGGCGAACACCCCGGCCGTGATCACCGCCGTCTCGCTCGGCACCACGGGAAAGAAGCCGTCGAGCGCCGCGATCGCGAAGAGCGCCAGGTACACCCAGGGCGAGGACATCGTGTCGTGCAGCAGCTCCAGCAGATCCATGGTCCCGATGCTGGTGCGCGTGGCGGCTCCCGCCATCGGCCAGTGGTCAGCCGGGCGGCACTACTTAGGTAGTGACCGGCCCGGAGGGCGGATGGGGGTCTTCCCCCACCGCACCCCGGTCTGACCGTGCGAGGCGACCACCGTCGCACGTGGAGCCCTACGCTCGCTGCGTGGCCTCCAGCACCGTCGCCCCACGGCGGGTCGTCCAGCGGTACGGGGTGCTGCTGCTCGCCGTCGTGGTCGCCGTCGCCGTCTGGGCCAGCGCGAGCGGTGACATCGGTGTCCGCTCGCCACTGCCGGGCCCGGTCGTGCTGGTGGTAGCGGTCTCGTCAGGTTGGGCCGCCACCACGATCCGGACCCGCCGCTGGCCCGTTTTCCTGGCTGCGGCGCTGGGCTGGCTGGTGCTCGCCGCCGCGGCGGCCGGGGTGGTCGCCTCGTACCAGGCGGGTCTGCGGCTGCGGGGCGGACGACTCGCCGGCTACCTCGCCGGTGCCGCCGTGGTGCTCGCCGGTGGGGTCCTGGTCGGGGTGCAGGTCGGCGGCGTACGCCGGATCACCACCGCCACCACCGGCAACGTGCTGCTGCTCGCCGCCTGTCTGGTCGGACTCCCGTTGGTCCTCGGCCTCTGGGTGCGGGCACGCCGGGACACGCTCGCCGCTCTGCGGGACCGGGCCGAACGGCTGGAACGCGAGCGGGAGGCGCACGCCGACCGGGTACGTGCCGAGGAGCGGACCAGGATCGCCCGGGAGATGCACGACGTGGTGGCGCATCGGGTCTCGTTGATGGTGGTGCACGCCGGTGCCCTGGAGGTGACCGCCGCGAACCCGGCGACCGCCGAGGCCGCCGCGTTGATCCGCACGACCGGCCGGCAGGCGCTCACCGACCTGCGTGAGGTGCTGGGTGTGCTCCGCCAGGCCGAGGCGGCCGTGGTGCCGGAGCGGGGGCTCGACGCGCTGGACGAGTTGATCGGGGAATCGCGTACCGCAGGTCTGCGCGTGTCCCGGCAGGATGAGGGCGTGCCGACCGCGCTACCGGCGACGTTGGGGCGCACCGCGTACCGGGTGGTCCGCGAGGCGTTGACGAACGTACGCAAGCACGCGGCCGGCGCGGAGACGGTCGTCCGCCTGCGCTACCTCCCCGACGGGCTGGAGGTGGTGGTGCGCAACGGTCCGTCGACGGGTGGGTCGGCGTTGCCCGGCGCGGGGCAGGGGCTGCTCGGGCTCCGCGAGCGGGTGGAGCTGCTCGGCGGCCGGCTGGAGGCGACGCCCGTGGACGGTGGTTACCTCGTCCGGGCCCTGATCCCGCTGGCGGGTGTGGCGTGATTCGGGTGCTGGTGGTCGACGACGAGCAGCTCATCCGTGCCGGGCTGCGGCTGATCCTGGAGGCGGCCGAGGACATCACAGTGGTCGGCGAGGCCGCGGACGGCACCGGCGCGCTGGAGCAGGCCCACCGGTTACGCCCGGACGTGGTGCTGCTCGACGTACGGATGCCGGGCGTCGACGGGCTGACGGTCGCGCCGGGCCTGGTTGCCGCCGGCCCGAAGGTGATCATGTTGACCACCTTCGACCTGGACGAGTACGTGCACCGCGCGCTGCGGGCCGGTGCTGTCGGCTTCCTGCTCAAGGACACCCCGCCCCGCGAGCTGGCCGCGGCCGTCCGGACGGTGGCAGCCGGGCACGCGATGCTCGCCCCGACGGTGACCCGGCGGCTGATCAGCTCGTTCGCCGATCGTGGTCCGGCCCGACGGGACGCGGCTCGCCAGCGGCTCGAACCGCTCACCGGACGGGAGTTGGAGATCGTGCGGGAGGTGGCGCGCGGGCACGGCAACGCGGAGATCGCCCGGCGGCTGACGATGAGCGAGGCCACCGTGAAGGCACATGTCAGCCGGGCGTTGGCGAAACTGCACGTGGGCAACCGGGTGCAGTTGGCGATCCTGGTGCACGACGCCGACCTGCTGTGACGTGACCCGGGCCGTACGGCGATCAGCGGCCGGAGGCGGCCCGTCGGTGCGCGTGGCGGCGCAGCCAGCGGAGCCCTTCCAGGCCGAAGGTGATGACCAGTGAGACGCCCACACCGACCAGCACGCCCTTCACGGGGTCCCGCTCGAAGGCCAGGCCGCCGAAGTAGCCGAGCAGCCCGCAGTACACCGCCCAGGTGAACGCCCCGATGCTGTCGTACAGCAGGAACGCGCGGCGGGGATAGCCCACCGCGCCCATGGTGAGGGTGACGGCGGTCCGGCCTCCCGGCACGTACCGGCTGGTGGTCAGGATCATCCCGCCCCGGCGGTCCACCGCGCGCCGGGCCCACTCGGAGCTGGCCCGCCGACGGCTGCCGTCGGGGAGCCGGGCCAGCCGGCTCGCGCCGCCGCCGCGCCCGATGGCGTACGAGATGTGGTCGCCGACCAGCGCGCCGACGCCGGCGCTGGCGATCACGAGGGTCAGGCTGGGGTGACCGCCACTGGCGGACAGCACCCCGGCGGTGATCACGGCTGCCTCGCCGGGCACCGCCGGGAAGAACGCGTCGACTGCGGTGAGCCCGAAGATCAACAGGTACACCCACGGTGAGGTGACCGTCCCACGGAGGAGGTCGAGCAGGGCGTCCATCCCCCCATGCTCGCCGGGTACGACCGGCCCGGTGGCCGAGTCGCCGGAAGACGCCTCAGCCCGCGCTGAACAGTGCCGCTGGGTGGAGCAGCGGACCGTGCGCCCTCTTGTCGTCGGCGGTGGGCCCGTGCGAGGTCAGCACCACAGGCGTGTCCAGCTCCGCGCCGACCGCCTCGGCCCAGTCGGCCGGCGGGTCGTCGTACACCGGACGGGAGCGTAGGAGGCGGGCGGTGAGCGCGGCCTGCCGGTCCAGGTCGCCGGGTGGGCCGGGGGTGAGCCGGTCGCCGGTTTCGTAGCGGCGGCAGATCCGCAGGTAGGGGCCGGCGAGGTCGAGGTGGGTCAGCGCCAGGCCGTCGACACCGCCGGCCGCCGCGAGGGCGTACCGGTGGGCGACCGCGTCGAAGTGGCCGAACCGGAACCGGCCCTGCCACGGGTTCGTCGGGTTGTGCCTGTCGGCGAAGGGCAGAGCCGGGTCCTCGGTCACCAGCGGGCCGGGCCCGTGCCGGGTGGTGACCACGCGCAGCACACCGATCCGGGTCGCGTCGCCGGTCAGGCCCGCCTCGGCGAGCAGGCTGTCGACGTTGGCGAACGTGGTGGTGCTCCAGGTGGTGTACGGGTGGAAGCCGTGCCACTCGTCCAGCAACACCCCCTGTGCGCCCTCGAAGACGCAGGTCCCGGTGCGCAGCGCCGCGGCGAGCCAGCTTCGGTCGACGATGGCGACCCGGTCGGCGAACCCGGTGAACGCGGGTAGGCAGTCCTCGACGGGCGGCGCGTCCAGCGGGCCGAGTTCGGCGGTCAGTCGGTCCCGCAGGACGCTCAACCGGCGGCGCAGCAGGGCCGGATGCCGGCAGTCGGCGACCCGGGGCGCGTCGTCGGGGTGGGCGAGCCCGTACGCGACGGTCTCGCCCACCCCCAACCCGCAGGAGCCGTGCCGGTCGGCGCCCCGGGCGATCTCCCGGGCCCGGTTGGCGGCCCGGTGGTACGGGGTGGCGAGCAGCGCCTCGGAGTCGACGGTCAGTCGGTCCAGCGCGTCGGGCACCCCGATCGTGGCGAGATGGTCGGCCTCGGCGGCCAGGGCGAGCGGGTCCACCACCACGTGCCGGGACAGGTACGTCCCGACACCGGGATGGAACGTGCCCGCGCCGAACTGTGCGAACGTGTGGTGCCGCCCGTCGCGCAGCACGACGTTGTGTGCCGCCTGCGCGCCCCCGTTGAAGCGGACCACCGTGTGCACGGGCCGGGTGGCGCAGAGCCAGTCCACGACGGTGCCCTTGCCCGCGTCGCCGTAGCCGAGGTCCACCACCGCCACGTGGTTCACAGCCGGGTCACCCCGCTGGCCGTGTCGGTGAACGCCGGCAGCGTCGACACCTCGGCCCGCCGTCCCCGGCCGAGCCGGGCCAGCGCCTTCGACACGGTCCCGGTGGCGCCGGAGCCGGCGTGGTCCAGGTGGCGCAGGCCCTCGTCCAGGTCGATCGCCTGCTCACCGAGGCCGATGGTGAGCGCGATGGTCTCGCAGACCGCGTCCAGGTCGTCGAGCACGACGGCGTTCTGCCCGAGCAGGTCGCGCCAGAAGTCCAACACCTTCGCGTTGCCGGCGTAGTGGCTGCCGGCGGGGAGCAGGTAGTACGTGTCCCACCGCCGGGTCACCTCGTCGACGACCTGCCGCAGGGGTACGTCCTCACCCAGGTCGTCGCCGATCAGGCCGGCCACCTCCCGGGCGTTGACCCGTGGGTACGCCAGTTCGTCGCCGATGATGAACAGGTAGCCGCGTCGGCCGCGCTTGTCCCAGTTGTCGGTGGCGGTGTGCCGGGCCATGAAGTACATGGCCAGCTCGTACGACTCGGTCATCTGCCCGCCGCCGCCGCCTTCGAGGACGATCCGGCCGAGGTCGTCGTCCATCCGGTTGTCCGACTCGAACTGGCCCACCTGCAACGGCACCCGGTCGCAGGTGGCGTCGCCGATCGCGCCGAACATGATCTGCGGGTCGCTGGCGTAGCCCTGCCGTTGCAGCAGCCCGAGGAGCTGCGGCAGCTTGGTCTGCAGGACACGCGGCACCGTACGCATCGAGCCGGTCACGTCGAAGAGCACCGCGATGGGCGTCGACTGCGGGTGCTCGGTGGAGTCGCGGCTCTCCCGGCTCGCGCCGCGCGGGTCGAGCGAAGCGTGCACGGTGCGCGCACCGCTGTCGCTGTAGGAGAACGCGCTGCGGCCGGTCCTGCGCCGGTAACGGTCGGCGGCGTCGTACACGTCGGTGGACCAGGTTCCACTGCCCATGACAGCTCCTCTAGAGGGTGAAGGGTCGGAAGGTGCGTGGGCCGTAGAGCCGGTCCAGCACCTGGTCGAGTTCGCGCAGCAGACGCCAGGCGTCGTCGGGTCGGGCGTGCAGGGATCGCTGCTGGCAGCCCTGCGCGAAGGTGTCCAGCTCGCGGGGTGCGCGTGGGCCCATCAGCCAGCTCATGCACCGGCTGGCCATCGCGATGTCGGTGCCCGGACCGCAGGGCCGCCTGCGCGGCACCTCCTCCGGATACCAGTCCTCGTTGCCCGGCACGAGCGCCGGGATCGTGCGGCCCGTCGGGGTCGAGAAGCACCAGTCGACGAGCACCACGCCGTGGGCGTCCGGCTCGATCAGCACGTGCCGCGGCAGGACCGCGCCGTGCACGATGCCGGCCCGGTGGGCCAGGCCGAGTGCCACCAGCAGCCGCCGCCACATCCAGGCCGCGTCCCGGGCGTCCAACCCGTCGGGGTACGCGCGCCGCACCTCGTCGAGGTCGTGCAGGCCGGGCGCGGTGGCCAGCACGGTGATCCGCCGTTCCGCACCGGTCGCGGCGTCGCGGTGCCGGAACTCGTCGACGAGTCGGGGCACGTACGGCAGGTAGCGCGGGTCGCCGCGCTCGGCGATGGTGTGCAGGGCGTGCGCCTCGCGGGCCATCAGGTCGTTGTCGGTGGGTTGCCGGGGGAGCTTGAGCAGCCGATCGTCACCCACGTCGTAGAGGTCGGCCAGGTCGCCCGAGTGAGCCGGCGCACCGAGCCGGTAGTCGCCGAGGACTGTCGTCCGCCGGGCCTGCCACCGGGTCGTGACGTGGACGAACGCGTCGAGGGCTTCGGCGCGTACCCCCGGGTCTGTCGGCAGCCGGTCGGGGTGCAGGGCCGCGACCAGCTCGCGGTAGCGGCGGCCCGGCTGGTCGGTGCCGAACAGGTCGGCGTCGGTGCGGGCGGCCGTGACCAGGTCGATTGCCTCGGCGGTCCTCACCGCACCGTCTCCTCGCGGGCGGGTCGCAGCAGCGCCGGGTGCAGCAGTCGGGCGTCGCCGGCCCGGTAGAGCCGTGCGCGGGGTCCACCCCGGGTGCCGCCGCGCTCGGTGCTCGCGCCGGTGCTCTCCACGAAGCCCGGCACGGAGAGCACCTTGCGGTGGAAGTTGCCGGCGTGCAGCGGGTGACCCCAGACCGTCTCGTAGACGGCCCGCAGCTCGCTGATCGTGAACTCGGCGGCGAGGAAGCGCGTGGCGAGCGGCGTGTACTCCAGCTTGGAGCGGGCACGCTCCAGCGCGTCGTCGATGACCCGGCCGTGGTCGAAGGCGAGCTGCCGGCTGCTCAGCGCGGTCACCGGCAGCCAGATCGCCTCGTCGGCGTCCGTGCCGGCCGCCGGTTCCGGCAGGTCGGGGGCGAACGCGAGGTGGGCGATCGAGACGACGCGCATCCGCGGGTCACGGTCGGGAGCGCCGTAGCTGCCCAACTGCTCCAGGTGTACGCGCCGAAGCCCCTCGCCGCCGAGCCCGGTCTCCTCGGCCAGCTCCCGTCGGGCACCGGTGGTCAGGTCCTCGTCGGGGCGGACGAAGCCGCCGGGCAGCGCCCAGTGCCCCGCGAAGGGTGCCTCACCGCGTCGGATCAGCAGCAGGTGCAGCGCGTCGTCGCGGATGGTCAGCGCCACCACGTCGACGGTCACGGCGACCGACGGGTAGGCCCGCGGGTCGTACGCGGCCAGGAAATCCTGCTCGTTCATCACGTCTCTCTCACCTTGAGAACATCTCGCTGTGAGAACAACTTAACGCAGAAGTGCGCCCCTGCCAACCCCCTCGGATCGGCAGGGGCGCGTCAGCGCACGAGACCCACCAGGTGCGGCCGGCCCTGCGAGTCGTGCAGGGCGAACCCGTCGTCCGGCAGGACGGCGAAGTCCACCGTGCTCGGCAGCGGTACGGGCAGCTTGAAGGCCACCTCGACGGTGTGGGCGTCCGGCAGTCGCGTCTGCATCGCCGCGAGGCAGCGCGCCTTGCTCCACATACCGTGCGCGATCGGCCGGCGGAAGCCGAACAGTCGCGCACCGAGCCGGGAGGTGTGGATCGGATTGTGGTCCCCGGAGACCCGCGCGTACTCCGTGCCGACGCGGGGTTCGACACGCCACCGGGCCGTGGCCGTGGGCGCGCCCGGACGCTCGCCCCGCTCGCGCCCGCCCGGTGTGCGTTCCCGACCCAGGTACGTCGAGACGCCGCGCCAGACCTCCTCCCCGTCGACCGACCCGACCAGCACCACGTCGACCTGCCGCCCCCGGTCGTGCGGACGCAGGTCCTGCGCGTACGTCGTGAAGTCGAGGACCTCGTCGGCGGTGATCGGGCGGTGCGTGGTGATCCGGTTGCCGACGTGCACCACACCGGTCAGCGCGATGGGGAAGCCGGGTGCGGTCATCAGCCGCAGAGCCAGCGGAAAGCCCAGCACGTGCGGGTACGTCGCGGGCAGCCGGTCGGTGAGCCGGAACCCGCAGACCCGGTCGTAGTCGGCCAGGTGTGCCCGGTCGGTCCGCACCCCGGCCACGGCGTACTCGACCGCCGGGAGGTCGTTCCCGCGCCGCCCGCCACCAAGCCCGGGCAGCGCGCCGAGCGCGGCCCGCCGGTACAGCGCGCCGGAGGCGGGCATCCGGGGCAGCTCGACGCGGGTCCGGCTGCCCGTGCCGGCCCGACCGTCCCCGCCGGGGTCGGTTGTCACCTCGGCCGCCGACGCGGTCAGGTCGTGGGTCTGCTCGACGCGCAGGTCGGCGCCGGCGGCTCCCGGCCGGCGGATCGCGTCCAGCGTCTCCCGCGACAGGATCTCGGTGGGGCCCTCGATCAGCTCGTGGACCGACAGGTCCTCCGGTTCCCTCGCGGGCTCTCTCCTCCTGGCCATCACGCCCCCAGCAGGCTCTGGCCGCAGACTCGGACGACGTTGCCGCTGACCGCGCCGCTGGCCGGCCAGGCCAGCCAGCCGATCGTCTCGGCCACGTCCTCCGGCAGCCCGCCCTGGGCCAGGCTGTTCATCCGCCGGCCCGCCTCGCGCACCACAAGCGGGATGCGCGCGGTCAGCCGGGTCTCGATGAAGCCGGGGGCGACCGCGTTGACGCTGATCCCCCGCCCACGCAGGGCCGGGGCGAGCGAGTCGACCAGCCCGATCACGCCGGCCTTGCTGGTGGCGTAGTTGGTCTGCCCCCGGTTGCCGGCGATTCCGGCGATCGAGGAGACCGCGACGATGCGCCCGCCGGTCGGGATGAGCCCCCGCCCCAGCAGCATGTCGTTGATCCGTTCCTGACTGGAGAGGTTGACGTCAATGACCTGGTCCCAGTGGTCGGCGTCCATCCGGCCGAGTGTCTTGTCCCGGGTGATGCCGGCGTTGTGCACCACCACGTCGACCCGGCCGTGTCGGCTGGCCAGGTGGTCCGCGAGCCGGGTCGGTGCGTCCGGTGCGGTCAGGTCGAGCTGCACGGCCGTACCGCCGATGTCGTTCGCCACCGCGGCCAGCGCGTCGCCGGCGGCCGGGATGTCCAGCGCCACCACCTGTGCGCCGTCGCGGGCGAGCACCCGGGCCAGCGCCGCGCCGATACCCCGGGCGGCGCCGGTGACCAGCACGACCTGCCCGTCCAGGGGGCGTTCCCAGTCGGCCGGGACGGTCGCCTCGCCTGAGCCGATCCGGATCACCTGGCCCGAGACGTACGCGGACCGCCCGGACAGGAGGAATCGGAGCGTCGACTCAAGGCTGGTGAGGACGCCGCCCTCGACACGGGTCCCGTAGACGAGTTGGGCCGTGGTGCCCCGGCCGAACTCCTTGCCGATGCTGCGCACCAGCCCCTCCAGGGCACGCTGAGCGGTCGCCTCGCGGGGCATCGGGCACTCCTCAGGTGGAGTGCCCAGCACGATCACCCGACCGCCGGGCAGCACGGCCCGGGCCTGCGGGTGGAAGAAGTCGTAGAGCTGGCGCAGATCGGTGGAGTCGATGATCCCGGTGGCGTCGTACACCAGGGCTCCGAAGCGGTCCGGTGCTCCGGCGGTGGTGGTGTCGCGCACCTCGACCCCGGCGGCGGTGAGGATCCTGGCGACCGGCTCGGCGAGCAGGCCGCCGGTGGCCACACCGAGCAGAGCCGGCCCGGGCAGCAGCGGGTCGCCGGGGTGGTGCCGGCGCAGTCGGGGCGGGTCGGGCAGCCCGAGGCGCTTGACCAGCGTGCGGCCGGCGGCCGATTGGACGAAGCTCGCGTACCTGTCGGTCATGGGCGTAGCCTACTGGCGAGTAGGGTTCGAGCAACACTTGTCGAGGAGGCGGATCGTGCAGAGCATCCGGAGGGTCGCGGTCATCGGGGGCAACCGCATCCCCTTCGCCCGTTCCAACTCCCGCTACGTGGACGCGTCAAACGCGGACCTGCTCGGCGCGGCGCTGGACGGTCTGATCGCCCGCTACGGGCTGGCCGGGCAGCGGGTCGGCGAGGTGGTCGCCGGTGCCGTACTCAAGCACTCCCGCGACTTCAACCTCACCCGCGAGGTGGTGCTCGGGTCCCGGCTCGACCCGCACACCCCGGCGTACGACATCCAGCAGGCCTGCGGCACCGGCCTGGAGGCCGCGATCCTCGTCGCCAACAAGATCGCCCTCGGCCAGCTCGACGTGGGCATCGCCGGCGGTGTCGACACCACCTCCGACGCGCCCCTCGCCGTCAACGAGGAGATGCGGCGCACGCTGCTCAAACTCAACTCGGCCCGCACGATCGGCCAGCGGCTGAAGATCGCCGCGAAACTGCGCCCGCTCCAGCCGTTCAAGCCGGACATCCCCCGCAACGCCGAACCGCGTACCGGCCTGTCCATGGGGGACCACGCCGCCCGCACCGCCCTGCACTGGCAGATCGACAGGCGCTCCCAGGACGAGTTGGCGCTGCGCTCGCACCAGCGGCTCGCCGCCGCGTACGACAGGGGTTTCTTCGACGACCTGATGACGCCGTACCTGGGGCTCACCCGCGATGCGAACCTCCGGCCCGACACGAGCGTGGAGAAGCTCGGCGCGCTCAAGCCGGTCTTCGGCACCCGCGGCCCGGACGCCGAGCAGGCCACCATGACCGCCGGCAACTCCTCGCCGCTCACCGACGGTGCGTCCACCGTGCTGCTGGCCAGCGAGGAGTGGGCGAACGCGCACAACCTGCCGGTGCTGGCCTGGTTCAGCTGGTCCGAGACGGCTGCCGTCGACTTCGTGCACGGCGACGAGGGCCTGCTGATGGCACCCGCGTACGCGGTGCCCCGGATGCTGGCCCGCGCCGGGCTGACGTTGCAGGACTTCGACTACTACGAGATCCACGAGGCGTTCGCCTCGCAGGTGCTGGCCACCCTCGCCGCGTGGGAGTCGCCGGAGTTCTGCAAGGACCGGCTCGGCCTGGACGCCCCGCTGGGCGCGATCGACACCGACCGGCTCAACGTGAACGGCTCGTCGCTGGCTGCCGGGCACCCCTTCGCCGCGACCGGTGGGCGGATCGTCGCCACGCTGGCCAAGCTGCTCGCCGCCAAGGGCAGCGGACGCGGGCTGATCTCCATCTGCGCGGCCGGCGGCCAGGGCGTGACGGCCATTTTGGAGCGTTGACCGAGGGTCCGCCGCGATGTCCCAATGTCTCTTATTAGTAGACACTGGGACATCCCGCCCCGTTCGTGCTCGGTCACGATCGGCGGGGCCGTGTCCAACCGAGAAACCGGGCGTGCAGCCTCTTGGCGGAGAGGTCCGGCAGGTCGACTGCCGCCTCCGCCAGGTGTAGACCGAGGTAGAACGTCATCGACAACCGGTCGTGCGCGTACTCGATGAGCAGTCGGCGTCGGCGGTTCGGGCACGGCCATTCCTGTCCGCAGCCGGCGCAGTTCCAGGTCGGCCGGATGGGGACGTGCGGCTTAGGAAGCCCTGGCTCCGCCGGCCGCCCGGCGTGTCGTACATGTAGGGCAGCCAGGCGCACCAGCACCCGGCGTTGACGCGGACCGCCAGGCGTGCCCAACTCGATGCCGCGCAGGTGGAGCCAGATGCCGTCACTGTGCCGTTCGCGTCGGCCCACCTCGATCACCCGCAGGACCAGCCGACCCAGCCCGTAGCAGTAGTGCTGCTCGGCGACGGTGATGACATCACCCACCCGGACGACGGGCGGCCGACAGGGGGTCACGACGCGATCCGGTACGCCAGCGGAGCGGCAAACGGCGCATCGAGCAGGCGATACCAGTCGAACGTCATCTCACGCTCCTGTCGGCACGAGTGGAACGCAGCAGGTCCCTACGACCGCAGGGACGTGCGGTCGGCGGATTGGTCGGCTGTGACGTAACCTTACTGCCGTATGCGAAAGGCATCAAGGACTGAAGGTGGGATCGTTGGCATCTACTGTGGGTGCGAGAGAGATGGCTCGGATGCGGCGAAGGAGCGGATCTTGAGTGACCTCGAATGGATCAGTGTCTCCACTCCCTACGTGACGCCACGGAGGCCCGGCGAGGCCGAAGCCTGGGGAGCGGAGGCCGCGCAGTACGGCGGAGTGGGGACGCAACGTCTGCTCGACGTCAGCGAGATCGTTCCGGCCGCGGAGTTGGCCGAAGCGCTGCACCTGGACCCCGGTGAACCGGTGATCCAACGCCGTCGACTGATGTTGCTGGACGGGCAGCCGGTGGAGTTGACGACATCCCTTTATCCGGCGACCATCGCTCGCGACACTGGCCTCGCAGAATTGCGCAAGATTCGCGGCGGGGCAGTCACTCTGCTCGCCGAGTTGGGATACCGGCCACGACGGGTGAGCGAGGACGTCTACACGCGGAGGGCGACCGAGGTGGAACGGTCGTTACTGCAACTACGTGAGGAGGACTGGGTCCTCGGGCTGACTCGCGTGCTCAGTACCGATGACGGCTTGCCGGTTGAGCTGAGCGTCATGAGCATGATCCCCGGAGGCCGCCGCCTTCGGTACGACTCGTCGATCGCATAGGGAGGCCGTTGTGGCTCGCGGAAGCGATGACCGGCCTCGGCATGAGCAGATCGCCGCCGACATTCGAGCGCGCATCATGTCCGGCGAACTGCCGTCCGGGTCGCAGTTGCCGTCGACAGCTCGATTGATCGACCAGTATTCGGTGGCGAACGCAACGGTGCAGCGGGCCCTGACTTCGCTCAAGGCAGAGGGTTATCTCCACAGCCGGGTAGGCAAGGGGGTCTACGTCCGGGACCGCCAACCGCTGGTCATAGCGGTCGACGCATACGTCCCGCCCGCACGTGGTGGGTACACCTACCACCTGCTCGACGTGGCCGAGGTACGACCGCCCACCGATGTGGCGCTTGCTCTCGGTATCGCGGACGACGAGCCCGCCATCCTCCGTCATCGCCTGCTCTCGCACGACGGCGAGCCGGTGGAGGTGTCGTGGTCGTACTACCCGGTCGCGATCGGCCGAGGCACCGCAATCTCGTCGCGCAAGAAGCTCGTTGGCGGAATCCCTTGGGCACTCGCCGACCTGGGGCACACACAGCGAGACCTCGTCGACCGGCTGTCCGTCCGTATGCCGACCACCCAAGAGGTGGAGATCCTGGCGTTGCCGCCGCAGGTTCCGGTGATCCGGCAGTTCCGGGTGATCCGCTCGGTGCACGGGGATCCGGTCGAGGTGTCAGTTCTGATCAAGGGCGGTCACCTGCACGAGCTGGAATACCACCAGGAGATCCAGCCGGACAGCGCATAGCCCGCGCAGCGCGACCGCCATTTCGGAGCGCTGGACGCTGATCGGTTCAGCACGCTCGCGGCGGCGGACCTGGACCGGTGATCATCTACGAGCTGCCCTGACCTGGGGCGCGCGGACTCCCGCCCGAGCCGGCCCGGTCCCGGCAAGCTCGGGCGGGTGACGGACAATGAGGCACGTGACGACGATCCCGAACGTGCTCGCCAACCGGTACGCCTCGCCCGAGTTGGTCGCCCTCTGGTCGCCCGAGGAGAAGGTCCGGATGGAGCGGCGGCTGTGGCTCGCCGTGCTCCGTGCGCAGCGTGACCTGGGCGTGGCCGTCCCGGACGGTGTGGTCGAGGCGTACGAGCGCGTGCTCGACCACGTCGACCTCGCGTCGATCGCCGAGCGGGAGCGGGTCACCCGGCACGACGTGAAGGCCCGCATCGAGGAGTTCAGCGCGCTGGCCGGGCACGAGCACGTGCACAAGGGGATGACGTCGCGGGATCTCACCGAGAACGTCGAGCAGCTTCAGGTGCGCGCCTCGTTGGAGCTGATCCGGGACCGGGTGGTGGCCACCCTGGCGCGGCTGGCGTGGCTCGCGTACGAGCACTCCGAGCTGGTCATGACCGGCCGCTCGCACAACGTGGCGGCGCAGGCGACCACCCTGGGCAAGCGCTTCGCGTCGGCGGCGGAGGAGCTGCTCATCGCGTACGAGCGGCTGGAGGAGCTGATCGCCCGCTACCCGCTGCGCGGCATCAAGGGGCCGGTCGGCACGGCAGCCGACCAGCTCGACCTCTTCGACGGTGACGCCGACAAGGTGGCCGAGCTGGAGCGACGCGTCGCCGAGCACCTGGGCTTCGCGCGGGTGCTGGACAGCGTCGGGCAGGTCTACCCGCGCTCGCTGGACTTCGACGTGCTGGCCGCGTTGGCGCAGACCGCCGCCGCGCCGTCGTCGCTGGCCACCACGATCCGGCTGATGGTCGGCCAGGAGCTGGTCACCGAGGGCTTCAAGCCGGGTCAGGTCGGCTCCAGCGCGATGCCGCACAAGATGAACACCCGCTCGTCGGAGCGGGTGAACGGCTTCGCGGTGATCATCCGGGGTTACCTGTCGATGGTCGGCGAGTTGGCCGGCGACCAGTGGAACGAGGGGGACGTGTCCTGCTCGGTGGTCCGTCGGGTGGCCCTGCCGGACGCGTTCTTCGCCGCCGACGGGCTGTTCCAGACCTTCCTGACGGTGCTCGACGAGTTCGGCGCGTACCCGGCGGTCATCAACCGGGAGCTGGAGCGCTTCCTGCCCTTCCTGGCGACCACCAAGATCCTGGTGGCGGCGGTCCGGCGCGGCGTCGGCCGGGAGGTCGCCCACGAGGTGATCAAGGAGCACGCGGTGGCGGTGGCGCTGGCCATGCGCGAGAAGGGTGCTCCGGAGAACGACCTGTTCGACCGCCTGGCCGACGACGGCCGCCTCGGCCTGTCCCGCGCCGACATCGACACCCTGGTAGCCGACCGCACGGCCTTCGTAGGAGCGGCACGATCCCAGGTGGAGCAGATAACCCGCCGAATCACCAAGGTGGTGGAAACCCACCCCGAAGCAGCCACCTACACCCCACCCCCCATCCTCTAACCCCCGCTCCCTCTCCCCCCTCTCCCGGCTTTCGCCCGTTGATCATGAAGTTATTGCCACGACACGCCGAGGTGTAGGGCAATAACTTCATGATCAACCGGGTCTGGTCGGGTGGGCCTAGTCGCCGGTGGGGGTTTCGGCGGCTGTTCGCAGGGTGGGGGCGCTCGCTGGTTCGGCGATGCCGCCCAGGGACTCCGCGAACGCCGGGTCGGTGGCGGTCTCGGCCGCGACCGCAGGCTGGTCGGCCGGCATGACCTCGGGCATCGTGGGTACGGCGACAACCGCCGTGCCGTACGCGCAGATCTCCATCCACATCTCGCCGCAGTCCCGGCTGTCGAAGCGCATGCCGATCACGGCGTTCGCGCCGAGCCGCAGGGCCTCCTCGCCGAGGCGGGTCACCGAGTCGGTACGCCACCGGGTCAGGTTGTCCGGCGCCATCGGGTCGTACGCGCCACCGCGCAGGTTCTTGACCCCCTCGCGGTACGGGTTGCGCGTCCTGGCCATCGATGACACCACCTCACCGAGAATCTGGCGGATCTCGTAGCCGGGCAGTTGCTCTGTCGTCACGACCAGCACGTTTCCGATGCTGTCAGGAGTGGCGCGACCCGATCGTGTGCAGTGTTCACCTGATCGGATGCTGCAAAACGACGCGGCGCGGACGGCCGGCGCGCCGCCGACCATCCGCACCGCGGGGGCGTTAACCGTCAGACACCGGCCACCGAGGTGATCCAGGCCCGGTTGTACGCGACGCTGCCGTAGTTCTGGATGTTGTAGCCGTCGGCCGTGGAGGCCACGCCGACCTGCTGGCCGTTGTAGAACTGCGGGCCGCCCGAGTCGCCCCGCCAGGCGTTGCCGTTGATCCGGGTGCTGCGGATGGCCTGCCCGCCGTACGCGTCGGTGACGTTGGTGCTGGTCACCTGGACGGTGGCGGTCTTGAGCTGGCTGGATGCGGAGCAGCCGCTGTAGCAGGTCATGCCCCACCCGTAGATCGAGTTGGTCGAGCCGACGGGCGGGTTGCTGCTCGCCAGGGACACCGTCGAGGTGCTGACCGTGCTGGAGAGGCGCATGAGGGCCAGGTCGTTACGGGTGTAGGTGGCGCTGACGGTTCGGGTGACCCCACCCGAGGCGCGGTAGACGCTGCCGACCCGGACGGACATCGTGCCGCTGATGCAGTGGCGGGCGGTGAGCACCCACTGTGCGGCGATCACGCTGCCCGAACAGGTGAACGATCCGTTGCTCAGCACGGCGGCGGCCCAGGGGGCGGACGACACGGTGCCGCCGCCGATGATGGGTTGGGGGCCAGCCGGGGCGGCGGACGCGCCGGACGCGGCGGCGAGGGCGCCGACCAGCGCGGTGCTGATCAGGGCGAGCAGGGGACGAACGCGCATCGGTGGACTCCTTGGAGGGGTGGGGGCCCGGGGTCGCCGGGTGCCCGGTGGCGACGGCGGGAGGTCCCCGTCATCGCTGGCATCGAGCCACGTCGATGTACTCTAGGGCCGACGAGCACCGTTTTCAAGAAGCCGATCGAGATCGTCCAATGTAACGATTCAGCTACCCTCCGCGCTGTGTATCCCCTGGTGGGACGGCCTGTCCCGCGTTGCCGGGCCCTTCTGCCGCCCGTTATGTGGATCACTGCCGGAACTGCGCCCGGCCGGTGCGTCCGCGGCGGAATCTGCCAGGTAGGCTGGCTGCGCTCGCCCGTTGTGGGTCGGCACCCAACTGCGTACACAGTCAGGAGTGCCCAGTGCCTCGCGTCGTCGTCGACGTCATGCTCAAGCCCGAGATCCTCGATCCGCAGGGCCAGGCCGTCGCAAACGCGCTGCCCCGGCTCGGCGTCAGCGACGTCGCCTCAGTTCGGATCGGCAGGCGGATCGAGATCGACTTCACCGGTGAACCGGACCTGGACCGGGCCCGGGAGATCGCCGACAAGTTGCTCGCCAACCCGGTCATCGAGGACTTCACCGTCCGCCTGGTCGAGACCGACGAGACCGCGGACGCCCGCTCGTGACCGCCCGGGTCGGTGTGGTCACCTTCCCCGGCTCGCTCGACGACGGGGACGCGGCCCGCGCCGTCCGGATCGCCGGCGCCGAGCCGGTCCGGCTCTGGCACGGCGACGAGGATCTGCACGGTGTGGACGCTGTCGTCCTGCCCGGCGGGTTCTCCTACGGTGACTACCTGCGCTGCGGCGCCATCGCCCGATTCGCCCCGGTGATGGAGACGATCGTGGACGCCGCCAAGGGCGGACTGCCGGTGCTCGGCATCTGCAACGGCTTCCAGATCCTCTGCGAGGCGCACCTGCTGCCGGGCGCGCTCACCCGCAACCAGCACCTGCACTTCCGCAACCGGGACCAGGTCCTGCGCATCGAGTCGGCCGGCACCGCGTGGACCAACGCGTTCCAGGCTGGCCAGGAGGTGCTCATCCCGGTCAAGAACGGTGAGGGCTGCTACGTCGCGGACACCGCGACGCTGGACCAGCTCGAGGCCGAGGGCCGGGTCGTCGCCCGCTACGTCGGCGGCAACCCGAACGGGTCGCAGCGCGACATCGCCGCGATCACCAACCCCGCCGGCAACGTGGTCGGCATCATGCCGCACCCGGAGCACGCGGTGGAGGCGCTCACCGGCCCCTCACTGGACGGCCTCGGCTTCTTCACCTCGGTCCTCAAGCACCTGGTCGGGGCGCCAGCATGACCGCGAGGAGCGAGTCTGGCGGGCACGAGCGCATCGAGGAGAGGTCATGACCACCCACCCGGACCCGGTACGGGACACTCCGGAGGCGTACTCCGCCCCGGTGCAGCCGACCGAGCCGCCGGCGCAGCCCACCGCTCCGGCGGCCGCTCCCGCGCAGCCGGCGACCGCCGACTGGACCGACGGCGTGGACACCGTGCCGCGCGCCGGTGGCACCCCGGGCGAGTTGCAGCCGTACACCGAGCTGGGCCTGCGTGACGACGAGTACGACCGGATCCGACAGATCCTCGGCCGTCGCCCCACCCAGTCCGAGCTGGCGATGTACTCGATCATGTGGAGCGAGCACTGCTCCTACAAGTCGAGCAAGGTGCACCTGCGCCAGTTCGGCGAGAAGGCCCCGCACAGCGACCGGCTGCTCGCCGGCATCGGTGAGAACGCCGGTGTCGTGCAGGTCTCCGACAAGCTGGCGGTGACCTTCAAGGTCGAGTCGCACAACCACCCGAGCTTCGTCGAGCCGTACCAGGGCGCGGCGACCGGCGTCGGCGGCATCGTCCGGGACATCCTCGCCATGGGCGCCCGCCCGATCGCGGTCATGGACCCGCTGCGCTTCGGCGCGGCGGACCACCCGGACACCGCCCGGGTGCTCACCGGCGTGGTCGCCGGCGTCGGCGGCTACGGCAACTGCCTGGGCCTGCCCAACATCGGTGGCGAGCTGGTCTTCGACCCGTCCTACCAGGGCAACCCGCTGCTCAACGCGCTCTGCCTGGGCGTCCTGCCGGTCGACCGGCTGCAGAACAAGGCCGCCGCCGGCCCCGGCAACGTCGTGGTGCTGATGGGCGCCAAGACCGGCCGGGACGGCATCGGCGGCGTGTCGGTGCTGGCCAGCGCCACCTTCGACGAGGGCAGCGAGGCCCGTCGCCCGGCCGTGCAGGTCGGCGACCCGTTCACCGAGAAGCTGCTGATCGAGGCATGCCTGGAGCTGTACGACGGCCAGCTCGTCGTCGGCATCCAGGACCTGGGCGGCGCCGGCCTGACCTGCGCGCTCACCGAGACCGCCGCCGCGGCCGGCACCGGCATGCGGGTCTGGCTGGAGCGGGTGCCGCTGCGCGAGCCCTCGATGGACCCGCACGAGATCCTGGCCAGCGAGTCGCAGGAGCGGATGCTGCTGGTCGTCGAGCCGGACAAGCTCGACGCGGTGCTCAAGACCTGCGAGAAGTGGGGCGTCCTCGGCACCGCGATCGGTGAGGTCACCGCCCCGGAGCCGGACGGCCGCCCCGGTCGCCTGCTGATCACCTGGCGGGACCACCTCGTCGTCGACGTGCCGCCGGGTTCGCTGGTGGACGACGGGCCGGTCTACGCCCGGCCGATGCGTGAGCCGGCCGACCTCATCCTGCTCCAGGCCGACCGCGCCGAGACGCTGCCCCGCCCGGCCGACCCGGACGCGCTGCGGGAAACCGTGCTGCGCATGATCGCGTCGCCGAACCTGGCCGACAAGACCTGGGTCACCGAGCAGTACGACCGCTACGTGCTGGGCAACACCGTTCTCGCCCAGCCGGAGGACGGCGGCGTGATCCGGATCGACGAGCGGACCGGCCTCGGCGTGGCGCTGTCGGTCGACGGCAACGGCCGGTACACCCGACTGGACCCGTACAACGGCACCAAGCTGGCCCTGGCCGAGGCGTACCGGAACGTGGCGGTGACCGGCGCGAAGCCGATCGCCGTGACCAACTGCCTCAACTTCGGCTCGCCGGAGGACCCGGGCGTCATGTGGCAGTTCGCCGAGGCCGTGCGCGGCCTCGCGGACGGCTGCCTGGAGCTGGGCATCCCGGTGACCGGCGGCAACGTCAGCTTCTACAACCAGACCGGCGCGGCGGCCATCCACCCGACCCCGGTGGTCGGTGTGCTGGGTGTGCTGGACAACGTCGCCGACCGGGTGCCGATGGGCTTCGTGCCGCGCGCCGGTGGCGACCACGACCAGCTCTACCTGCTCGGCGAGACGAACGTGGAGCTGTCCGGCTCGGAGTGGGCCTGGGTGACGCACGAGCACCTCGGCGGCATCCCGCCGCAGGTCGACCTTCTCCGCGAGAAGGCGCTGGCCGAGCTGCTGGCCGAGGCCGCCCGGGTGGGCCACCTCAGCTCGGCACACGACCTCTCCGACGGTGGTCTCGCGCAGAGCCTGGTCGAGTCCTGCCTGCGGCGTGGCGTCGGCGCTCGGATCGCCGTGCCGGAGCAGTTCGCCGAGGGTTCGATGCCCTTCGTCTACCTGTTCAGTGAGTCCGCTACGCGGGCGCTGGTCTCGGTGCCGCGTGGCCACGACAAGGCGTTCGCGGCGCTCTGCGCCGAGCGGGGCGTGCCGTTCGAGCTGATCGGCGTGACCGACCCGTCCGGCGGTGCGCTCGAGGTGCACGGGCAGTTCCGGATCGGTCTGGACGAGCTGCGCGCCGCGCACACCGAGACGCTTCCGCGCCTCTTCGGCGGCACCGCCGCCGTCGAGGTTCCGGCCGCTGACGGTACGTCCCAGCCGGCCGCTGGTGCGACGCCTGAGCCCGCTGTCGCGGAGGTGCCCGCGCCGGCCGCCGGAGTGGCGGGTGCGGTCGAGGCCGTGCCGCTGCCGACTGCCCCGGCCGAGCCGGTGGACGCGTCGGAGGTGCTCTCCGAGCCGATCGCGTCGGCCGGCCCGTCTCCGCAGACCGGAGCTGTCGACCCGGTCGGGTCGGAGCAGCCGTCCGAGTCTGACTCCGGTGCCACCGAGCCGTCGCCTGACGAGCGCTGAGGCGTTGGCGGCGGCCGTCTACGGCCAGCCCGGGTCAGGTGCCAGGTTCGACTGGGGCCTGACCGGGGCGGCCGAACTCGGCCGGGTCTGCGCGGCGCTGGTGGTGGTGGACGTGCTCTCGTTCACCACCGCCGTGGAGGTGGCGGTCGCCCGGGGCATGCGGGTGCATCCCTTCCCGTGGGGCGAGCAGGCCGCCGAGTACGCACTGCGGGTCGGCGCGGTGGCGGCGGTCGGTCGTCGCCGGGTGACAGCGGACCATCCGTGGTCGCTCTCACCGGCCGCGCTGAGCGCCGCGCCGATCGTCGCGGACCTGGTGCTGCCCTCGCCGAACGGTTCGGCCATCAGCGCCGCCGCCAGCGCCACCGGGCTGCCGGTGGTCGCGGCGTGTCTGCGTAACGCCAGCGCCGTCGGGCGTTGGCTGCGCCGCCACGGGTACGGGACGACTGATGCCCCGATCGGCGTCATCGCCTCGGGCGAGCGGTGGCCGGACGGGTCGCTGCGCCCGTCGGTCGAGGACCAACTCGGCGCGGCAAGCGTGCTGGACGCGTTGTCCGGGGTGCCGGGCGGCCTCTCCGTGGAGGCGGCCATGGCGCTCGCCGCGCTGGCCAGCACTCCGGACGTACCCGCAGCGGTGCGCGGCAGTGTGTCCGGTCGGGAGCTGACCGAAGGCGGTTTCGAAGCCGACGTCGACATCGCCGTCCAGGTGGGCGTCTCCGATGTCGTACCGGTGCTCCGCCAGGGCGTCTTCTCCGCCGCCTGACCACAAGACCCGTCGGCCGGCCCGAGTGCCCGACTCGACCCGCCGGCGTCACCCCCGTTGATCATGAAGTTATTGCCCGCGCAGCCGGCGTGTCGGGGCAATAACTTCATGATCAACGGGGTGGGGCGGGGCGGGGTGGGGGTGGGGGTGCTCAGGTGACAGCGGGACGGCCGCCCGGTTTTCCGGGCCGTCGCGGTCCCGCTCCTCTTCTCCGGGTACGCCGTGAGCGGCGCCCTGCTCGTGACGGTCCTGCACGGCTATCCGGTGTCG